>QEUR01000003.1 GCA_003577095.1 Acidobacteriota bacterium | reverse complement strand
TCTGGCGCAGGATCGACTCGTCGTAGAGGTCCTGCACGCGGATGCCGACCCTGTTCATCTTGTCGGCGTAGGTCGGGCCGATGCCGCGGCCGGTGGTGCCGATCTTGCGCTTGCCCAGGAAGCGCTCGGTCACCCGGTCCAGGACCCGGTTGTAGGGGGGTATGACGTGCGCGTTGGAGCTGATCCGCAGCCGGCTCACGTCGACCCCGCGCTCGGCGAGCCCGTCCAGCTCCTCGATCAGCACCCCGAGGTCGATCACGACGCCGTTGGCGATGTACGGCACGCACCCCGGGGAGAGGATGCCGCTGGGGAGCAGGTGGAGGGCGTACTTCTGGTCGCCGATCACCACCGTGTGGCCGGCGTTGTTGCCGCCGTTGAACTTCACCACGTGGTCGACGCTGCTGCCCAGCAGGTCGGTGGCCTTGCCCTTCCCCTCGTCGCCCCACTGGGCGCCGACCAGGACGATCGCTGGCATGCGCTGACCTTTCCGTCTTCAGGTGTCGGGGGTCAGCCTATCCCCGGCTCCCGTCGAGCAGACCACGCCGGCCCAGCGCCAGCCCCAGCTGGAAGCGGGTGTCCACCCCGTGCTCGTCCATGAGCGCCGCGACCCGGCGGCGCACGGTGCGCAGCCCGACGCCCAGCTGCCGGGCGATCGCCTCGTCCTTGAAGCCCAGCGCCAGCAGCTCCAGCAGCCGCACGTCCCGCGCCTCGGCGTCCCCGTCGGGGACCGGCTCGGCCCGCCGCCACAGCTCCTCGAAGAGCGTCACGAAGGCGTCCACCACCCGGCGGGGCCGGAGCAGGAGCAGGTCGTCGCCCGGCCCGCCCTCGGCCACGAGCACGCCGGAGCGGCCGAACACCCCGAACTCGACGGTGATCTGGTCGTCGGGCAGGTAGCGCTGCCGCTCCCCCGCCTGCGCACGCCCCTCGGCGTAGCCCCACCAGCGCGGGTCGTCCAGCACCGACAGCGGGAAGACGGACCGCGTGGGCCTGCCCTCGGCCATCCCCTCCTCGCGGCGGCGCCGCACCGCCTCCTCGTGGGCGGGACCGGTGTCCAGCGCCCCGGCCACCTGCAGCACCGCGCCGGTCGAGGTGCGGAAGAGCTGCTCGACCACGCCGCCGGCCTCGGCCGGGGACACCCGCTGCAGCATCGGCACCTGCGGCCCCGCCAGCTGCAGCCCGTGCCGGTAGTCGTGCTCCAGGGCGGCCAGCGACTCGCGCAGCTCGAGCAGCTCCTGGCGCCGCGCGTCCAGCTCGGCCTCCTGGCTGTCGAGGAGCCGCCCGACCGTGACCCTCGGGTCGTCGACGCGCACCGCCCCCTTCGCGTTCTCCCGGGCCAGACCGAGCTGCTCGAGGGAGCCGAAGACCTGCTCGGCGTGCCGGACGGTCCAGCCCAGACCGTCGGCGTGGACGCCGAGCGGGGCGGCCGGGCTGCGCAGCACCCGGCGGTAGAGGACGACCGCGTCGGCGGTGAGCCCCGGAACGCGTGGTTGAGAGTTCACTCATGGCAGGTTAGGGCCACTGGCAGCGTTGCGCCAGACGGGAGGGGGACCGTCTGCTTGGATAGACGACCGTCGGGCGAGTACGTCAGGGGACGCGATCACGCCCGCTCAGGGGGCGCGGTCGACGCCGGGGCCTCCTGGCGTCGACCGCGCTTGGGGGAAGCCCCGCGCCGGCCCGCCCTTCTCAGAGCCCGAGCTCGCGCGCGCCCTCGGCGGAGGAGGCCCGCAGGAACTCCGTGCACCGGGCCCGCTCGTCTTCCTCGCCGATCCGCCCCGCGGCGCGCGCGAGCGCCGCCAGCGCGCGCAGAAACCCACGGTTGGGAGCGTGCTCCCACGGGACCGGCCCCTGGCCGCGCCAGCCGGCGCGGCGCAGCGCGTCGAGGAGGCGCCCACGTCGTCCCCCTCGGCGAGGGCACGCTCGGCCAGCGTGGCCCAGGCCAGGCTCGAGGCGGGGTATGCCGTGGCCACCTCGCGCGGGTCCTGCGCCTGCAGCGCGGCCGCGGCGGGATCCTCGGGCAGGTGGGTGGGCGGGACGCCGAGCAGGTCGGCGCCGGCCGTCACCGGCTGGTCCCGGCCGAGCGGAGGTGCTCGCAGGCCTGGACGACGCGTGCGGTCATCGACGCCTCGGCCTCCTTGCCCCACGTGCGCGGGTCGTACATCTTCTTGTTGCCGACCTCCCCGTCGACCTTGAGCACGCCGTCGTAGTTGGTCATCATGAACCCGGCGACCGGCCGGGTGAAGGCGTACTGGGTGTCGGTGTCGATGTTCATCTTCACCACGCCGTAGTCGACGGCGTCGGAGATCTCCTGCTCGCTGGAGCCGGAGCCGCCGTGGAAGACCAGGTCGAAGGGCAGCGAGCCCTCGTCCTGGCCCAGCTCCTTGGCCGCGGCGGCCTGGGCGGCCTTGAGGATCTCCGGGCGCAGCTTGACGTTGCCCGGCTTGTAGACGCCGTGGACGTTGCCGAAGGTCAGCGCCGTCAGGTAGCGGCCCTCCTCGCGCGGGCCGAGCGCCCGGATCGTCGCGATCGCGTCGTCGGGGGTGGTGTAGAGCTTGTCGTTGATCTCGTTGGCGACGCCGTCCTCCTCGCCGCCGACGACGCCGATCTCGACCTCGAGGATGACGTTCGCCTGCCGGCACAGGTCGAGCAGCTCCTCGGCGATCTGCAGGTTCTCCTCCAGCGGCGTGGCCGAGCCGTCCCACATGTGCGACTGGAACCAGGGCAGCCCGCCACCCTTGACCCGCTCGATGGAGGCCGCCAGCAGCGGCCGCACGAAGACGTCGAGCTTGTCCTTGGGGCAGTGGTCGGTGTGCAGGGCGATGTTGACGTCGTACTTCTTGGCGACCTCGTGGGCGAAGGCGCTGAAGGCCAGCGACCCGGTCACCATGTCCTTGACGCCCTGCCCGGAGAAGTACTCCGCGCCGCCGGTGGAGACCTGGATGATGCCGTCGCTGCCCGCGTCGGCGAAGCCCTTGAGGGCAGCGTTGAGGGTCTGGCTGGAGGTGACGTTGATGGCGGGGTAGGCGAAGTTCTCCGCCTGGGCCCGGTCGATCATCTCGGCGTAGACCTCGGGGGTTGCGATAGGCATGGGGTCCTCCTCGGACGCAGCGTTGCGGTCGGCTGCCTCCATGCTTCCACAGAGCAGGTATGCGGTCAGCCCCCGGTCCCCGGCCGCCCTACGGCTCCCGTGCGCCCGCGTGCTGCAGGGCCCAGTGGTACATGACGATCGCCGCGGCCGCGCCGGCGTTCACCGACCGGGTCGAGCCGTACTGGGTGATCGCGAGCACCGCCTCGCACGCCGCGAGCGCCTCCGCGGTGAGGCCGGGGCCCTCCTGGCCGAGGAGGAGGACGCAGCGGCGCGGCACGGCATACCCCTCGAGGGGGACCGACCCGGTCACGTTGTCGACGCCGAGGAGGGGGAGCCCCTCGGCGGCCGCCCAGGCCGCCAGGTGCGCGACGTCGGGGTGGTGGTGCTCGTGCTGGTAGCGGTCGGTGACCATCGCGCCCCGGCGGTTCCACCGGCGTCGCCCGACGATGTGGAAGGCGGCGGCGTTGAAGGCGTTGGCGGTGCGGATGACCGAGCCGATGTTGAAGTCGTGGCCCCAGTTCTCGACCGCGACGTGGAAGCCGTGCCGCCGGGTGTCGAGGTCGGCCACGATCGCCTCGTGGCGCCAGTAGCGGTAGGCGTCGACCACGTTGCGGGCGTCGCCCTCCCGCAGCAGCTCGGGGTCGAGGTGTGCGGGGAGCCGCCCCTGGTCGTCGACCGGCCAGTCGCCCTCCCACGGGCCGACGCCGACGCTCACGTGCGGGCGGCCCTGCGGTTGCTCAGCGCGCGCCGCACCGCCCAGACCCCGACGACGAGGACGACGACGGCGATGACGATCTTCTGGAAGGTGTCGGCGTACGGCTCGACGCGGAACCAGTTCTCCCCGAGCTGGTAGCCGGCGACCACGAAGATCGAGTTCCAGACGAGGCTGCCCGCCGTGGTCAGGGACAGGAAGAGCCAGGCCGGCATCGCCTCCAGCCCGGCGGGGATCGAGATCAGGCTCCGGAAGATCGGCACCATCCGCCCGAAGAAGACCGTCTTGGCGCCGTGCCGGGCGAACCACGCCTCGGTCCGGTCCAGGTCGTCGAGGTTGACCAGCGGCAACCGGCTCCACACGGCCCGGAAGCGCTCCCGCCCGAAGGCACGACCCACGAGGTAGAGGGCCAGCGCGCCCACGACCGAGCCGAGCGTGGTCCAGAAGATGGCGCCGGCGAGGGTGAACGTGCCCTGGCTGGCGGTGAAGCCGGCGAGCGGCAGGATGATCTCGCTGGGGATGGGCGGGAAGAGGTTCTCCGCCGCGATCGCCAGTGATGCCCCCGGCCCCCCGAGGGTCTCCATGAGGTTGACGGCCCACCCGGCCACCCCGGTCAGGTCGCTCTGCGTGCTCACGTGCTCTCCTCGTCCTGTCGCCAACGCGGCCGCCCGATTGTCGCACCCGTTCCCTGACGGTATGCCGTGAACCTGGCCCCGCGAGGTGGTCGCCGCACGTGCCGATACCGTGCGCGACCTGCGGTGTCGCACTACGGTGGGGGCAGCGCCGCAACACCTGCGGGTGCCTCGGACGCGGTCCCCCAGCGGGCCGCCACTAGGAGGAACGCCACATGAACGACACCACCAAGTGGATCATGATCATCCTGCTGCTGCTCCTGATCGGCGCCGCGGTGTTCATGCTCCTGCGCTCCCCCGGCAAGGAGAACGGCGAGGCCGACGTGCCGCCCGCCGACGCCGACCGCGACGGCGTCGCGGACGTGCGGGAGGGAGGGACCGGGGCGGTCACGGGGGCTGACCGCGGGGTCTACGACCAGGAGGCCGAGGCCGCGCCCGCGGAGCCGGTCGCCGACGAGCCCGCCTACGAGACGGTGGCCGACGAGCCCGTGGCTGACGAGCGTGCCTACGACGAGCCTGCCCCGGAGGTCTACGAGGCCGAGCCGGCGGCGGAGCCGAAGGCGGCCGGCACCACCGCCGGCACCACCGGTGCGGACCTCGACGAGGACGGGGCGGAGCCGTACCGTCCCGAGGCCGGCGCCTACGAGGCCGACGGCGGCCCGGACGGGACGGCGGCGCCGGAGGCGCGACCGCTGAGCGACGAGGAGATCGAGGCCGGTGGCCGCGAGGAGCCCCTCGACACGGCCGACCAGGAGCCCCTCGTCGAGGAGCCCGTCGTCGAGGAGCCCGCGCCCACGTCGGGGACCTTCCACCAGGAGACGCTCCCGACGGAGGAGGCACCCGCGGAGGGCCACGCCCCTGCGCAGGAGTCCCCGGTCGGGGAGGAGAGCACCACCTACCGCGCGGGCGACGGGGCAGCGGCGCGGGTCGACGAGCCGGCCGGTGACGCGAGCGTCACGGACACCGTGACGCCGGCGCCCGCGGACGCGGGCTCCGGCGCGCCGCAGACGGCCGACGACATCGTCGCCGGCGCCGACGCCGCAGGCACCAGGGACGCCTCCGGCACGACGGACACCGGCTACGCACCGGTCTTCGCCGAGGCCGCATACGGCCCTGGCTCCGCGGAGCCGCTCGAGGACGGTACGGGCCCGGCCGGCTGGCAGATCAAGGGCAACGCCGGATCGATGCTCTTCCACACGCCGGAGTCCCCCAGCTACGAGGACGTCCGCGCCGAGGTGTGGTTCGAGTCGGAGGAGGCGGCCCGCGCGGCCGGCTTCGCCCACTGGGACCGTCGCCAGCGCTGAGGCGGGCCGCCGGCCGGAAGGCCTCCGTCGGCACCGCCGACGGGGGCCTTCCCCGTGTCACACCAACCCCAGCAGCCCGCCCCATCCCGTGGGTGGTGGGTCCCGTGTGACGAGCGAAACTCGAGTGATTTTCGGGAAAACCTGCAGGTCAGCGAGTTACACCGCTGTGATATTCGGGCTGACCTGCACGTTTGCTGGGAGCATGTGAGCAACTTCACATAATCACACGCTTGTGGTTCCCGCATGAAACGTACTCACGCAGGTCAGCCGGGGTTGACCGGACCGGGAAAGCCAGATTCACTGCTTCTGCTCGCCCCTGCGAGCGGTCCCGTCCCCGACCCCCTGATGGATGTCTCGATGTCGCGCACGCGCAGCCTGTCCCGCACGCTGATCGCCGTCACCGCCGCCACGGCCCCGGTCCTCGCCCTGGCGCCGTCGGCCCACGCCGCTCCCCAGCCGCAGGTGCCGCGCACCCCCCTGGGCCTCCTGCCCACGACCCCCGCGCTGCCGGCCACGCCGGCGGCCCCGGCCCCGGCTGCGCGCGTGCTGCCGACCGTCGAGCAGGGCGTCACCCGGTGGGTGAGCGTCGACGTGGCGAACGTGCGCTCGGGACCGAGCACGTCATACCGGGTCGTGGGGACCAAGACACTGGGGGCGCGCGTGCAGGGGACCGTCGTCTCCAACGGGTGGCTGAAGATCTCCTCCACGCAGTACATGGCGCCCTCGGTCGTCAGCTCGAGCCGGCCCGGATCGAGCACCCAGGCCGACACGATGTGGCTCGACGTGGCCGTGGGTAACGTGCGCTCCGGGCCCGGTCTGGGCTACCGCGTCGTGGGTACGATGACCCACCGCCAGAAGGTGTCCGGCACCTGGGT
Source organism: Acidobacteriota bacterium (assembly GCA_003577095.1). Lineage (GTDB taxonomy): Bacteria > Actinomycetota > Actinomycetes > Actinomycetales > Dermatophilaceae > Ornithinicoccus. The sequence continues at coordinate 23,092 of QEUR01000003.1, read as the reverse complement.
CAACGGCTGGCTGAAGATCGGCGGCGGCAAGTACGTCAGCGGGACGATCCTCACCTCCACCAACCCCGGCGGTGGCTCGACGGCGGAGACGGTCGACCGCTGGGTGAGCGTGCCGACCGCCAACGTGCGCCGCGGGCCGTCCACCTCCTACGCGGTGGTCGGCACCAAGTCGCAGGGCACGAAGGTCAGCGGCACGATCACCAGCAACGGCTGGCTGAAGATCTCCGACACCCAGTACATGGCACCCTCGGTCCTCACCGGCACCGACCCAGGCGGCGAGGCCGGCGGCGGGGACGGTGGCACCGAGCAGGTCACGCAGTACGTCTCGGCCCGGGCCGGTGCCAACGTGCGCTCCGGCCCCGGCACCAGCTACGGCATCGTGGACGGCCGGGCCTTCGGCAGCAAGGTCACGGGCACCTGGACCAGCAACGGTTGGCTGAAGATCGGCACCAAGCGCTACATCGCGGGCAGCACGCTGACCTCGACCGACCCCGCCGGCGGTGGTGGGGGCGACGACGGTGGCACCACCACGGTCGAGCGCTGGGTCAGCGTCCCGGTCGCCAACGTGCGCTCCGGCCCCTCCACGGCGTACCAGGTGGTGGGTACCAAGGCGCAGGGCACCAGCGTCACCGGCACGATCACCAGCAACGGCTGGCTGCGGATCTCCTCCACCCAGTACATGGCCCCCAGCGTGCTCAGCACCACGGCCCCGGTCTCGGCTCCGGCCCCGGCACCGCCGCCGCCCGGCGACCCGGCGCCGACCACGCCGCTGCGCGAGGCGATCATGACGACGGCCGCGTCGTACGTCGGCTACCCCTACGAGCTCTACGGCACGCCGCCGGACGCCTTCGACTGCTCGGCCTACACCTGGTGGGTCTTCAAGCAGCACGGCATCAACCTGCCGCGCACGGTCCGCGACCAGCGCACGGTGGTGACGCCGGTCACCGAGCCGCAGCCGGGCGACCTCGTCTTCTACACGAAGTGGTACCACGTGGCCATCTACGCCGGGAACGGCATGGTCTACGACGCGCGCAACCCCAGCACCGGCGTCATGTACGCCCCGATGCTGCAGGACCCGGGCATGTGGTACGGCCGCGTCCCCGGCGTCTGACCGCTCGTCCACGGCTCAGGGCCCCCGCACCCGGGGAAGGTGCGGGGGCCCTGCTCCGCCGTGCGCGGGGTATGCGGTCGCTCAGCCCAGCCCGAGGTCGGCCAGCGAGTAGGCGGCCCGGTAGTCGACGCCGGCGGCGCGCACCTTCTCCTCGGCGCCGCTGGCGCGGTCGGCGATGACGGCGACCGCGACGACCTCGGCGCCGGCCTCCCGGCAGGCCTCGACCGCCGTCAACGGGGACCCGCCGGTGGTCGAGGTGTCCTCGACGACGAGGACGCGGCGCCCCGCGACGTCGGGACCCTCGATGCGACGCTGCAGCCCGTGGGCCTTCTCGGCCTTGCGGACGACGAAGGCGTCCAGCCTCCGCCCGCGCCGGTGCGCCGCGTGCAGCATCGCGGTCGCGACCGGGTCTGCGCCCATCGTCAGACCTCCCACGGCGTCCAGGTCGAGGTCGGCGACCAGGTCGAGCATGACCTCGCCGACCAGCGGCGCGGCCTCACCGTCCAGGGTGATCCGGCGCAGGTCGACGTAGTAGTCGGCCTCCCGGCCGGAGGACAGCGTGACGCGACCGTGCACGACCGCCCGGTCCTTGACGAGCTCGAGCAGGCGGTCGCGGGCGGCAGTCATGGCAGCGAGGGTAGCGCCCGCCTCAGCCGGTGCGGTCCTTCGGGCGGCGGCGGGTGGCCAACGAGCCGCTCACGCCGCGGGTCAGTCGCCTCGGCACGACCCTGAGCAGGCCGACGACCGCCTTGTAGACCGGGGACGGGACCGAGACGACCCTTCCCGCGGAGACCGCCGCGAGGGCCTCCCGGACCACCGACGGGGCGTCCAGCCAGAGCGCCTCGGGCAGCCGGGACATGTCCATCTCGGCCCGCTGGTGGAACTCGGTGTGCACGAAGCCCGGGCAGACGGCGGTCACGGTGACGCCGTGCGGGGCGAGCTCGGTGGCCAGAGCCTCGGAGAAGACCGTCACGTAGGACTTGATCGCCGAGTAGTGGCCCATGACCGCGAAGGAGGCGACCGAGGAGACGTTGAGGATCGCGCCGCGGCCGCGCTCACGCATCGCCCGCCCGGCCGCGTGGCTGAGCACCATGACCGCCCTCACCATCAGGTCGACGGCGGCCTCCTCCTCGGCCAGGTCGTTGCGCACGAAGCCGCGGCGCGAGCCGAAGCCGGCGTTGTTGACCAGCAGGTCGACCGGCCGGCCGGGGTCCGCCAGCCGGTCGGCCACGCGCTGAAGCTGGGACCGGTCGGCCAGGTCGGCGACGACCGTCTCGACGACGACGCCGTGGCGGGCCCGCAGCTCCTCGGCCGCCCGCCCGAGACGGTCGGCCTGGCGCGCGACCAGGACCAGGTCGTGCCCGCGGCCGGCCAGCTGCTCGGCGAACTCCCGACCGAGGCCGGACGAAGCGCCGGTCACCAGTGCGACACCCATGGACGACAGCCTAGGGCTGTCCGGACCGCAGGCCGCGCGCGGAGGTCGTCGCTCCGCGAGCCGGTGCCCGCACGCGCCGCTAGCCTGGCCGGACCACCGAGGAGGGCGCATGACGATCTCGAACCTGCTGGTCCTGGGCGTGACCGGGGACCTGACCTCGCGGCTCCTCCTGCCCGGGCTGGCCAGCCTCGCGGTCCACCGCGAGCTGCCCGAGGGGTTCCGGCTCACCGGGGCGGCGGTCAACGACTGGGACACGGGGCAGTTCCGGCACTACGTGCGCGAGTCCCTCGGTGCCGACGGGCCGGAGTCGGCAGCGGCGCTCGAGGACCTCGCGGCCCGGGCCGCCTACCACCGGGCGGACGTCACCGACCCGGGTCAGGTCCGCGAGCTCGTGCGCTCCGTGACGCGGGAGGGCCCGGTGGGGATCTACCTCGCCCTGCCCACCGGGCTGATCCAGGAGGCGGTGCGCGCGCTGGAGGGCGTCGCGCTGCCGCCGGGCAGCCGGCTGGCGATCGAGAAGCCGTTCGGCCACGACGCATCCAGCGCACAGGAGCTCAACGCCTCGCTGAGCCGCGTCGTCGGCCCCCTGGGCGAGCGCGCCGTCTACCGCGTGGACCACGTGCTGGCGATGTCGTCCCTGCACAACCTGCTCACCCTCCGGATGGAGAACCGCCCGCTGGCGGCAACCTGGAGCGCCCGCGACATCGCCCGGGTCGAGATCCTCTGGGACGAGACCATCGACGCCCATGGCCGGGCTGCCTACTACGACCGCGCGGGAGCGCTCCGCGACGTCATGCAGAACCACATGGTCCAGGTGCTCTGCTGGGTCGCGATGGAGCCACCGGAGGAGCTCACCGACGAGGCGCTCGACGAGGCCGAGCTGGAGGTCCTGCGCCGCACGAGGGTGGTCCGCGACCCGTCGGGGCACTTCATGGCCCGTCGTGCCCGCTACACCTCGGGCGTCCTGGCCCGGACCGGCGGCGCCCACGGCGGCCGGGTCGAGGACTACGTCGACCTCGAGGGCGTCGATCCGGCCCGGGACACCGAGACCCTGGCCGAGGTGGTGCTCGAGGTCGACCTGCCGCGCTGGCGCGGCACCACATTCGTGATGCGTGCCGGCAAGGCCTTGGCGGAGCGCCGCAAGGGCGTGCTCGTCCACTACCGGCCCTCCGGCACCGGGCGGCGGCACACGCCCGGGGACCGGCCGGGCGTGGACAACCGGCTGTGGATCGGGATCGACGGGCCCGACGAGGTGCGGCTCGGGCTGCGCGGGTCGGCGCTGTCCCCGCGCCCGGAGCACCGGCCGCTGCTGCTCACCGCCCGGGTGCCACCCACCGGTCACCCTCCCTACGGGAACGTCCTGCTGGACTTCCTCTCCGGCGGGTCGGCCCACGCCGTGAGCGCCCAGGAGCCGGTGGAGGCCTGGCGCATCTTCGAGCCGGTCCTGGCGGAGTGGGACGACCCCGGCTCGCCCATGGGGGCGTACATGGCCGGGACCGCGCCGCAGGCGTAGCCGGTGGCTTGACGACCAGACCGTCAGGGTGCCCTACGGCGCCGAAGGGGACCGGTCCGCCTGCTGGACGCCGCGATCGGGGTGGCGGTCGCCCTCGTCTTCAGCCAGCTGGTCTTCCCCACCCACCCGGTGCGCCTGGTCGATCGTGCGGAGCAGACGGTACCGGAGAAGACTCACGGACTGCTGGCGGACACCCATCGGCTCGGACCGCTGGTGGCGGACCTGGCCGCCGCGCTGCGGCGGGTGCCCGCCCCGGGGGCCGGAGAAGGTGCCTGGCGGGAGGTCGCGGCGACCGCCCCCAGCGTGCCGCGGACGGGACCGTCTGAGGCATCACCGTGGCCGAGGCCGGACCCCTACGCTGGCGGTATGCCGCAGCCCGTGTTCTCCCTCGAGCTGGCGGTCGGGGCGCCGCCGGACGTGGTCTGGGGACGGTTGTGGGACCTCGACCGGCACACCGCCGCCGTCCCTCTCACCACCGTTACCGGCGGTCCGCCTGGCCCGGGCGTGCGCTTCACGGGACGCACCGCCGTCGGCCCGGTCGGGTTCGACGACGACATGGTCGTGCGCGCGTGGGACCCGCCGCGGCGTGCGGTCGTGGAGAAGGTCGGCCGGGTCCTGCGCGGGACCGTGGAGGTGGAGCTCGCGCCGGCGGGCGCCGGCACGCTCCTGCGCTGGCGGCAGAGCTACGGCGCCGCCCTGGTGCCCGACCGCCTGGCCGCGCTGGCCCGCCCGGCGGTGCGGACGGCATACCTGATGGCGCTGCGGCGGATCACCGCCGCCTAGTCTGGCCGCGTGCGCATCGCGACCTGGAACTGCAACAGCATCCGCTCCCGCGTCGACCGGGCGGTGGCCTTCCTCGAGCGGCACGACGTGGACGTGCTGGCGCTGCAGGAGACCAAGTGCCGCGACGACCAGTTCCCGCTGCTGCCGTTCGAGGCGGCCGGCTACGAGGTCGCGCACGTCGGGCACAACCAGTGGAACGGCGTCGCGGTCGTCAGCCGCGTGGGGATCGAGGACGTGGAGGTCGGCTTCCCGGGGCAACCCGCGTGGGGCGACGGCGACGAGGCGGCGGCCGAGGCCCGCGCGCTGGGGGCGACCTGCGGAGGGGTGCGGGTGTGGTCGCTGTACGTGCCGAACGGGCGGGCGCTGGACGACCCGCACCTGCTCTACAAGCTGGGCTGGCTGGAAGCGCTGAGCGAGGCCGGCGCAGGCTGGCTCGCCGACGACCCGGACGCCGCGATCGCGCTGATGGGCGACTGGAACATCGCGCCGAAGGACGAGGACGTCTGGTCGGTGGAGTACTACCAGGGCAAGACCCACACCTCGCCGCAGGAGCGGGCGGCCTTCCAGGCGGTGGTGGACGCCGGCTTCGCCGACGTGACGCGCGAGCACACGCCCGGGCCGGGGACCTACACCTACTGGGACTACACCCGGCTGGCCTTCCCGAAGCGTCGCGGCATGCGGATCGACTTCTGCCTGGGCAGCCCGGCCCTGGCGCGACGGGTCGAGGGCGCCTTCATCGACCGCGAGGAGCGCAAGGGAAAGGGGGCGAGCGACCACGCCCCCGTGGTCGTCGACCTGACAGCCGGGTGAGGACACGGAGCGCAGCGCAGCGAGCACCGGCCCGGAACCCGGCGCGGAAGGTCGACAGAGGGCTCGACCTGACAGCCGGGTGAGGACACGGAGCGCAGAGGGTCAGCCTCCCGCGCGGGTGTAGCCGTAGAGGTCGGTCTGGCGCTCGTTGATCCAGATCCTCTCGCCGCCGTCGGGGTCGGCGAACTGCACGGTGCGGCTGTAGGTCTCGTCGATGAGCACCGCCTCGACCCCAGCGTCGGTCAGGAGGGCGAGGGCGTCCTCGACGTCGCCGTCCCACCAGAACGCCAGCTGAACGCCGGGGCTCTCCGCGCGGTGCACGCCGGCGCGCCCGCCGCCGGGGAAGACCAGCTCGGTCCAGGTGCCGTCGTCGCCGACGATCTCCGGCCGCGCGCCGAGCGCCTCGAGGACGTCCCGCGGGAGGGAGACGTCGGGGCCGTACCAGATCGGCAGCACCGCCAGGCGCGGCTCGGTGGCCCCGCCCGGCGCGGAGCCCGCGTCGACCGGGGTCTCCGTGTCGAGGGTGACGAGCGTGCCGTCGGCGGCGCGCAGCTCACCGGCCCGGCCGTGATTAGTCTCGGCCACCTCCATCGGCACGCCGGCGTCGCGGACGCCCCGGACCGCGCGCTCCAGGGGCTCGGGGGTCTCGACGCAGAGGGTCGTCGTGCCTGGGCGCTCCCCGTCGTCCCCGCCACCGGCGTGCAGCGCCAGGCGCCCGGAGCCGAGCTGGTAGACGAGCCATCCCTGCGCCTCGTGCACGAGGACGCCGCCGAGCGTCTCGACGATGCCGCGCCAGGCGGCCAGGTCGGCGGTGAAGCGGATCGGGCGGGCGGTGGGTCCGGTCATGGTCATCTCACTTCTCCTTCGTGGTGGCCAGGTAGTGCTCCAGGGCCTTCTGGACGAGGGCGGACAGGCTGACCCCCTCGTCGATGCCGCGATGCTTGATCGCGGTGATCAGCTCCCGGGGCAGGTAGACGTTGAACTGCGCCTTCTCGCTCATGCTTAGGATGCTAGTAATCTAGCGTCCCGGCTGCAACGAGGCACGGCAAGGCGATGTGGCGGCCGGGGGGGTCAGCTCCGCGCGCGCAGCGCCAGCGGCAGGGTCAGCAGCACGATGGCGGCGGCGATCGCCATACCGGTGCCGAAGCCGTGCTCGACGGCGACCGCGCCGACGAGCACCGCCCCCAGGGCGGTGCCCGCGTCGAAGCCGGCGTTCCACACCGCGCTGGCCGCACCGACCCTCCGTGGCCCGGCCGCCTCGAAGGCGGCCACCATCGTCAGCGTCTGCAGGCCGCCGTAGGCGGCGCCGAGCAGCGCGCAGCCGAGCAGCCACGGCAGGAGCCCGTCGAGGCCGACCTCCTCGTTCGTCAGCCAGGCCACCGCCAGCAGCCCGGCCACCGCGACCAGGACGAAGACCCACGCCAGCCTGCCGGGTCCGAGCCGGTCGGCCAGGGCCCCGACCTGCCAGCGCAGCACCGTCGAGACCAGCCCGAAGACGAACAGGCCGGCCGTCGCCAGCCACGCCACCGACACCATCTGGGGCGCGAAGGTGATGAGCGCCCCGCCGGCCAGCGTGATGGCCAGCAGGACGAGCGTCGGCGAGAGGACCGCGAGGTAGGTGGCGGCGCCGGCAGGGGTGTCCGTCACCTCGGGGTGCCTGGCGTCGCTGGTGGCCCGCTCGGGCAGGTGCCTGCCCAGGGCCACGGTGGCGGGGATGCCGAGCAGCGACATCCCGCTGAGCGCGAACACGACCCAGAAGCCCCAGACCTCCGCGATCCACCCGCCCACCGGCATGAGCAGGACGTTGGGCGCGGCTAGCGCCAGGGAGTAGGCGCCCACCGCGGCTCCCCGTCGTGCCGGGGGGACGAGCAGGACCGCCGCCGCGCTCGCCGCGACCGTGAGGATCCCGAAGCCGACCCCCCGCACCGCGGACAGCACCAGGATCGGGCCTAGCTCGTCGGTGAGGACGTGCAGCACCGCGGGGACGCCCAGCAGCACCAGCGCGAGCGTCAGCGTCACCGGCCAGCCGGTGCGGCGGATGAGCGCGGGCACGGCGAACTGGGTGGCGACGGTGGCGCCGAGCAGCACGAAGTTGACCAGGCCGGCCCCGGCGGAGTCCGCGCCGCCGTGGACCGCCCACAACGGGGCGACGGGCAGGAGCGCGGCATACCCGGCGAAGCCGGCGAAGGCGACCACGGCCAGGGAGACCATGCCGGGCACGGCCCAGATGCTCCTCGGGGGCAGGTCCTGGGCGGGCGGCCCGCCGGCCGGGGTGTCGGGCGCGGTCACTTCGCGGCGGCCCTGGCGGCCGCCTTCTTCTCCTTCTTGTAGGCGCGCACCTGCTGGAGCGACTCGGGGCTGGTGACGTCGGCGATCGAGCGGTGGACGCCCTCCTCGCCGTAGCTCCCTGCCGCCTCGCGCCAGCCCGGCGCCGTCAGCCCGCACTGCTTGCCGAGCAGCGCCAGGAAGATCCGTGCCTTCATGTCGCCGTAGCCGGGCAGCGCCTTGAGCCGCCGGAGGATCTCCTTGCCGTCCGGGTCGCCCTGCGTCCAGATCGCCGCCGTGTCACCGCCCCAGTCGGCGACGACGGCCGCGGCGAGGTCGTGCACGCGCTGGCCCATCGACCTCGGGAAGCGGTGGACCGCCGGGGGCGTCGCGCACAGCGCGATGAACTCCTCGGGGTCGGTGGCGGCGATCCGGCCGGGGTCGACCGACCCGAGCCGCTCGGCTATCTTGCGGGGCCCGTCGAAGGCCACCTCCATGGGGATCTGCTGGTCGAGAAGCATGCCGGTCAGCAGCGCGAACGGGTGCTCGCTCAGGACACGGTCGGCCTCCGGCTCGCCGACGAGGTGGAGAGTCTGGGTCATGGCTCGATGGTATGCCGCACGTCGCGCCGAGGTCCTGGGGCGCTCTCGTCCCCGCCGTCGGCAGGAGCACGGTGACCGACCGGCCGGAGGCCCAGCCCCAGCGCGACCACCGCCGCGAGTGCCGTCGCCAGTCCGGCGCCGGTGAGCACGGTCTGGACCTGGACGACGGCCGCCCCGAGGAGCGCGTCGGTGTCCGTCGGGTCGGGCAGGCGGGCCACCTCGAGCTGGAAGCGGCGCAGGCCGAGGGAGGTGAGGAGGGCCAGTCCGACGACCATGCCGACCATCCGGGCCACGACGACGAGGGAGCTGACCGTGCCGTGGCCGTCCTCCCGCGCGTCAGCCAGGGCCGCGTCGTTGACCGGGGCGATGGCCAGCCCGACGCCGAGCCCGGCGCCGAGCAGGGGCAGCGTGGTGGCGACGACGTCGTCGAGCGTGCCGCGGTCCCAGCGGCCCATGGCGAGGACCGAGACGGCGGCGAGGGCCAGGCCGGGCGCGGCGACGAGCGCGGGGCCGACGCGACGCAGCAGCCACCCGCCGAGGACCGCGCCCACCGGGACCGCGACGAGGAAGCGCACGAGGACCAGGGCCGCGTCGGTCTCGTCGGTGCCCTGCACCAGGCGGGAGAGCAGCGGGACGTCGACGACTACCGCGACGATCGCGGCACCCACGAGCAGGCTCACCACGAGCGCCGGCCACACCCGGCCACGCACCACGCCCTCCGGGATCAGCGGGTCGCGGGCCGTGCGCTGGCGGACGACGAAGGCCACGGCGGCGAGCGCCGCCAGCGGGAGCAGCCAGGTCCCCCAGGGCCCCAGCACCTCGGTCTCGGGGTCCGCGGTGGCGAAGGTCAGCACGAGCGCCCCCAGGCAGACCGCCACGAAGCTCGCCCCGAGCAGATCGGCCCGCACCAGCAGCGGCAGCCAGCGCGGCGCGGTGAGCAGCCCGAGCAGCAGCCACGCGGCGCCCGCGGCGGCGCCGACGGGCGTCATGGCCCGCGAGCCGGACACCGGGTCGAAGGGCACGAACGGCCCGCCCAGCGCGACCGAGGTGGTGAGCGTCGCCGGGGCCCACAGCGCGAGCGTGGTCAGCACGACGGCCACCAGGGCGAGGAGGTAGGCGGTGAGGCGCAGTGCCGTCTCCTGCCGAGGCAAGCGGTTCCTCGCGCGTGCAGGAACCCGCGCGGAGAACCGCTTCCCGCTACCGGGCGGGCCGGACCGCGGCGCCGCCGGCACCGGCTGCGCCGTCACGCCCCCCAGCAGCCAGATGCCGGCGAGGCAGACCAGCCCGAGGACGACGTTGAGCCAGAAGATCTCCCGCCAGCCGGCCACCGCGAGCACCAGCGCGCCGAGCAGCGGCCCCAGCACCGACCCCAGCTCCTGGACGCCGCCCACGACGCCGAGCGGCATCCCCCGGCGCCCGGGCGGCCACAGGTCGGCGACCAGGGCGAGGGTCGCCGGGACCAGCCCGCCGCCACCGAGCCCCTGCAGGAAGCGCCCGCCGACCATGACCGGCAGCTCCACCGCGGCAGCGGTCACGGCCGATCCGGCGACGAAGACGACCAGGCACCACAGCAGGATCCGGCGCCGGTCGACGAGGTCGGAGAGACGGCCGATGAGGGGCAGCACCGCGACATACCCGAGCAGGAAGCCGGAGACGATCGGCGTGCCCTTCTGAAGCGACTCGATGCCGACCCCGACGCCGGCCATCATGTCGGTCAGCGCGAGCACGACGACGTAGGTGTCCGCTGCGGCCAGCGCCACCGCGAGCGTGGCGACCGTCAGCAGCGAGCGTGCACCGCGCTGCTCCCCCGCTGCCACGTCAGGGCTTGGTGACGGTGACCGGCTCGCCGTAGGCGGTGAGCGTGACCGTGTAGGTGGAGGACGCCGGCGGGTAGAACGGCCCGGTGATCTCCACGGTCCGCACCTGCCAGCTCTCCTCGACCAGTCCGTAGGTCACCTCGAACGGCGAGGACGCGTCGCCGACGTGGAGCAGGTCGGTCACCGCCTGCCCGGGCAGGGTCCCGGTGATCCCCTGCACGACGTCGGCGCCCGCCCTGGTCTTGTGGCCGAACTGCGGGTCCTGCGTCTGCGGCAGCAGCCCGACCAGCCCGTCGGCGGGGTCGAACAGGGTCGCCGGGTCGGGCACGCCGAGGTCGGCCGGGTCCGTCTTGACGTGCGCCGGCACGTACGGCAGCTTCACCCACAGGTCGCCGTCCAGCGCCACGGTGGGGATGTCCGCCTGGACGCCGGCCAGCTTGGCGGTGATCGTGCCGGTGAAGGCCGGCGGGTCCATGGTGCCGTCGCCCACGGCGCTGACGATGTAGCTCGTCTCCTGCTCGGGCAGGTCGGTGCCGGAGAGCTCGAGGTGCACCGAGCCGGCGTCCACCAGCACGTCGTGCGCCTGGGCCAGCCGGTCGGCGGCGGTGGGCGCCTCGGTCGTCGGGGCCTGCTCCTCGGCGTCGCCGCTGCACGCGGCGAGCGTGAGGACGGCGCCGACGGCGAGGGCGGCCAGGGCACGCCGGGTGGGTCTCATGAGGTCAGTATGCCGTCGCGACCGGTCCCGGGACCCCGCCGCGCGTGCGGGTCCGGCTCCCCCGGTCAGCCGAAGCGGCCGGAGATGTAGTCCTCCGTGGCCCGCTGGGAGGGGTTGTTGAAGATCGCCTGGGTGGTGTCGAACTCCACCAGCTCCCCGGGCCTGCCGGTCGCCTCGAGGTTGAAGAAGCCCGTGCGGTCCGAGACGCGGGCGGCCTGCTGCATGTTGTGCGTGACGATCACGACCGTGTAGTCGGCCTTGAGGTCGTTGATCAGGTCCTCGATCGCCAGGGTGGAGATCGGGTCGAGCGCCGAGCAGGGCTCGTCCATCAGGAGGACCTCGGGCTGGATGGCGATCGCCCGGGCGATGCACAGCCGCTGCTGCTGGCCGCCGGAGAGGCCGGAGCCGGGCTTGTCCAGGCGGTCCTTGACCTCGTTCCACAGGTTGGCGCCGCGCAGCGCCTTCTCGGCCAACTCGTCGGCGGCCGCTGACGACAGGCGCCTGGAGTTGAGCCGGACCCCGGCCAGGACGTTCTCCTTGATCGACATCGTCGGGAAGGGGTTGGGACGCTGGAACACCATGCCCACCTGGCGGCGCACGTCGACCGGGTCGACGTTCCTGCCGTAGAGGTTCTCGCCGTCCATCAGCACCTCGCCGTCGACGCGGCCGCCGGGGATGACCTCGTGCATCCGGTTGAGGGTGCGCAGGAAGGTGGACTTGCCGCAGCCGGACGGGCCGATGAAGGCGGTCACCGAGCGCGGCTCGATGGTCATCGTGACGTCCTTCACGGCGTGGAAGTCGCCGTAGTAGATGTCGAGGTCCTTGACGTCGATTCGCTTGGACATCTGAGTGCTTCTCTCTCCTCGGTCGGGAGTCAGGGGAGGGGGTATGGGGTTCAGCGGCCGGTCTTCGGCGCGAAGAGCCGGGCGACGAGCCGGGCGAGCAGGTTGAGCGCGATGACGATGAGCACCAGCAGCAGGGCGGCCGCCCAGGCGCGTTCGACGCTGGGGGCGGCCACCGCCGGGCTCAGCGGCTTGGTGAACATGAAGTACGCGTAGACGGCGAGGGTGTTCATCGGTCCCTCGAAGGCGTTGAGGTTGAGCCCGCGGGCGTAGCCGATGGCCACCAGCAGCGGCGCGGTCTCGCCGATGATGCGGGCGATCGCCAGGGTGATGCCCGAGGCCAGGCCGGAGGCCGCGGTGGGGAGCACGACCTTGGCGATCGTGCGCCACTTGGGCACGCCCAGGGCCAGGGACGCCTCGCGCAGCTCGTTCGGCACGATCCGCAGCATCTCCTCGGAGTTGCGGACCACCGTCGGGATCATCAGCACGCACAGCGCCACGGCGCCGGCGATGCCCATCTTGGCGTCGCGCGGACCCATGATCTGCACGAACAGCGCGAAGGCGAACAGGCCGGCGACGATCGAGGGGATGCCGGTCATCACGTCGACGAGGAAGCGGATCCAGCGGGAGAGCCGGTTGGTGCCGCCGTACTCGACGAGGTAGATGGCGGTGAACATGCCGATCGGCACCGAGATGACCGTGGCCAGGCCGGTGATGATCAGCGTGCCGACGATCGCGTGGTAGGCGCCGCCGATGAACGGGCCGGTCCCCTCCGCGTACTGCTGGTCGTGCAGGCCGGTGACGCCGTTCATCGTCTGGGTCAGGAAGTCGGGGTCGAAGGCGCGGGCGGCACCTTGGGCCACGACCGTCCAGAGCAGCGAGACCAGCGGCACCACCGCGAGCACGAAGGCGAAGTAGACGAGGGCGCGCATCAGCTGGTCGAGCGCCACCCGGGGACCGCCCAGGGCGCGGTACACGGCATACACGACGAGCAGGTAGGCGACGAAGGCGGCGGCGAGCGCGGCCGCCACGTGGACGTCCAGCGCCAGCCGGAGGACGAGGGCGAGGACGGCGGCGCCGACGGCCAGCAGCAGCGCGGGGCGGTGCGTCGTGGGACGGACCTTCGAGGGCACCAGTCCGGGAATGTCGTCCATCCGCGCCCGGCGGAGGCCGGAGGTCCGGGACCGCTGGTCCTCGGGGGCCGGCGTGAGCTGGGTGGTCATCAGTTCGCTCCGGAGAACTCGGCGCGCCGGTCCACGATCCAGCGCGCGAAGAGGTTGACGGCGAGGGTGATCACGAACAGGACCAGGCCGGCAGCGATCAGCTCGGACAGGCGCAGGCCCGAGGCCTCGGGGAAGTTGAGGGCGATCTCGGCGGGGATCGTGGAGTTGCCCGAGCCGAGGAGGTTCCAGGTGAACGGGCCGGTCGACAGGATGATGGCCACCGCCATCGTCTCGCCGAGGGCGCGGCCCAGGCCGAGCATCGTCCCGCCGATGACGCCGGGCATGCCGAAGGGTAGGACCGCGGTGCGGATCATCTCCCACTTGGTCGCCCCGAGCGCGAGGGCCGCCTCCTCGTGCAGGCGCGGGGTCTGGAGGAAGACCTCGCGGGAGACCGAGGTGACGATCGGCAGGATCATCACGGCCAGCACGATCGAGGCGGTCATCAGGGTGCGCCCCGTGGCGGAGGCGTCACCGAAGAACGGGACCCAGCCCGCGTGCTCGTCGAGCCAGTCGTAGAGGGGGACCAGCCGCGGCGCGAAGACCGCCATGCCCCACATCCCGAAGACCACCGACGGTACGGCCGCCAGCAGGTCGATGACGAAGCCGATCGCCGAGCCCAGCCGTCGCGGCGCGTAGTGCGAGACGAACAGCGCGATGCCGATGGCGACCGGCGTGCCGAGCAGCATCGCGATGAGCGAGGCCACCACGGTGCCGAAGACGAGCGGCCAGACGTAGTGGAAGAACCCCTCGCCCCCGCTGATCTCCTCCCCGGGCGCGGTCAGGGCGGGCAGGGCCTCCATGACGAGGAAGAAGGCGACCCCGGCGAGGATGAGCAGGATGAGGACCGCCGACCCCAGGGAGGCCCCGCTGAAGGCGAGGTCGCCGGGACGGCGCACGGTGCCGGTGCGGCTGCGTTTCGTGGGGGCTGGGGCGTTCATGGGGTTCCTTCGGCGCTGGGTGATCGGTCCGTCAACGCGCAGGGCCGGCGGTCGTCGTCCTCGTCGACGACCGCCGGCTCATGCTCTGGTCGGGCAGGACTCAGCGTCAGCCGCCCTGGATGGTGTCGATCAGCGCCATGGCCTTCTCGCGCATCTCCGGGGAGATGGAGGCCGAGCCGGCGGCCTCGGAGGCGGCGTCCTGGCCCTCCTCGGAGACGACGTAGCTCAGGAAGTCCTTGACCAGGTTGGCGCGCTCCGCGTCGTCGTAGCTGGAGCAGGCGATGTGGTAGGACACCAGGACGATCGGGTAGGCGCCCGACTCGGTGGTGTCGCGGGCCAGGTCGAGCGCGAGGTCGCCCTCGACGCCGGTGTCGGCCGGCGTGGAGGCGTCGACGACCTTGGCCGCCGCCTCCGGGGAGAACTTCACGAACTCGTCGCCCACGCCGATGGCGGCGGACTGACCGGTGACCGCCGAGGCGTCGGCGTAGCCGATGGTCCCCTCGGTGGAGTTGATGACCTGGATGACACCGGTGGTCTGCGCGGCGCCCTCGGCCGGGACCGGCCACACCTTGTCCGCCTCGTGCGGCCAGCTGTCGGGCGCCGCGGCCGAGAGGTACTCCATGAAGTTCTCGGTGGTGCCCGAGTCGTCGGAGCGGTGCACGACGGTGATGTCCATGGCGGGCAGCTCGGCGTCCGGGTTGTCCGCGGCGATCGCCGGGTCGTCCCAGCTGGTGATGTCCTGGTTCATGATCTTGGCCAGGGTGTCCGGCCCCAGCTGCAGGTCGTCGACGCCGGGAAGGTTGTAGGGGATGGCGACCGGAGAGATGTAGACCGGGATGTGGAAGGCGCCACCGGGTCCGCAGACGTCCTTGGCGGCCTCGCGCTCCTCCTCGTCCAGGTAGGCGTCGGAGCCGGCGAAGTCGACGGCGCCGGCGAGCAGGTTCTCGCGGCCGCCCCCGGAGCCGATGGAGTCGTACTGGACGGTCACGCCGGGCTGGACGTCCTGGTAGCCGGCGATCCAGGCCGTCATGGCGGCCTCCTGGGAGGAGGCGCCCGACGCCTTGATGTCGCCGCTGAGCTCCTCGCCGCCAGCCGCGGTGTCGTCGCCCTCGCTGGTCTCCTCGCTGCTCTCGTCGGTGTTCTCGTCGGCGGCCGGCTGGCTCGCACCCTCGTCCGCGGTGGCGTCCGCGGTCGGGTCGTCGTTGCCGCAGGCGGCCAGGGCCAGGGTGGCGGACATCGCGATCGCGACGACGGCGCCGGAACGGTACAGCTTCACGGGATCGAACCTCTTTCGACTGCTTCGTGGTGAGCACCGTCGCCCCGGCGGGGCGGCGGCGTGGTCGCGACGACGCTGGCCGACCACTGCGAAGGTAGGAAGGCCCGGTGACCCGCAGTGGCGCCCCCGGTGAACGGTCGGTGAACGAGCGGCGAATGTCCGGAACGGCCCGCGGGTCCCCGGGACGCACGAGGACCGGGCACCCCGCGCAGGGGCGCCCGGTCCTCGGGGATGGCGCGGGCCCGCCTCAGCTCAGCGCGAGCTCGTCCCCGTCCTCGGCGACGTCGACCGTCACGGTCTGGCCGTCACGGACCTCGCCGGCGAGCAGCGCCCGGGCCAGCCGGTCGCCGATCTCGGTCTGGATGAGGCGGCGCAGGGGTCGGGCGCCGTAGGCCGGGTCGTAGCCGCGCTGGGCCAGCCAGCGGGCCGCGGCCTCGCTCACGTCGAGCTCGATCCGCCGGTCAGTGAGCCGGCGGGCCAGCAGCTCGACCTGCAGGCCGACGATCGTGGCGAGCTCGTCCGGGCTCAGCGGGTCGAAGATGACGACCTCGTCGAGGCGGTTGAGGAACTCGGGCTTGAACGTCTGCCGGACCGTGGCCATGACCTGCTCGTGCTTGGTCTGCTGGTCGGTGATCGGGTCGACGAGGAACTGGCTGCCCAGGTTGGAGGTCATCACCAGGATCACGTTGCGGAAGTCGACCGTCCGGCCCTGCCCGTCGGTGAGCCGGCCGTCGTCGAGGACCTGCAGCAGGATGTCGAAGGTCTCGGGGTGCGCCTTCTCCACCTCGTCGAGCAGGACGACGCTGTAGGGCCGGCGGCGCACCGCCTCCGTCAGCTGGCCGCCCTCCTCGTAGCCGACGTAGCCGGGCGGGGAGCCGATGAGGCGCGCGACCGCGTGCCGCTCGGAGTACTCCGACATGTCGATGCGGACCATCGCCCGCTCGTCGTCGAAGAGGAAGTCGGCCAATGCCTTGGCCAGCTCGGTCTTGCCGACGCCGGTCGGGCCGAGGAAGAGGAAGCTGCCGGTCGGGCGGTCCGGGTCGGCGATGCCGGCCCGCGAGCGGCGGACCGCGTCGCTGACCGCCCGGACGGCGGCGCGCTGGCCGATGAGCCGGGCGCCGATGACGTCCTCCATCCGCAGCAGCTTCTCCGTCTCGCCCTCCAGCAGGCGACCGGCCGGGATGCCGGTCCAGGCGGAGATGACGTCGGCGATGTCGTCGGCGCCGACCTCGTCCTTGACCATCGGGGACCCGGCGTCCGCCCCGGCCGCCGCGTCCTCCTGCTCCTGGGCCGCGGTCAGGTCCTTCTCCAGCTGCGGGATCTCGCCGTAGAGCAGCCGGGAGGCCGCCTCGTAGTCGCCGTCGCGCTGGAGCCGGTCGGCCTGGGTGCGCAGGTCGTCCAGGCGGGCCTTGAGCTCGCCGACGCGGTTGAGGCCGGACTTCTCGGCCTCCCAGCGGGCGGTGAGCGCGGCCAGCTGCTCGCGCTTGTCGGCCAGGTCGGCGCGCAGCCGCTGCAGCCGCTCGCGCGAGGCCTCGTCCTCCTCACGCTGCAGGTGCATCTCCTCCATCGTCAGCCGGTCGACCTGGCGCTGGAGCTCGTCGATCTCCACCGGGGAGGAGTCGATCTCCATCCGCAGCCGCGAGGCCGCCTCGTCGACCAGGTCGATCGCCTTGTCGGGCAGCTTGCGGCCGGTGATGTAGCGGTCGGACAGCGACGCGGCGGCCACGAGCGCGGAGTCGGCGATGGCCACCTTGTGGTGCGCCTCGTACCTCTCCTTGAGGCCGCGCAGGATCGCGATCGTGTCCTCGACCGAGGGCTCGCCGACGAAGACCTGCTGGAAGCGGCGCTCCAGGGCCGGGTCCTTCTCGATGTTCTCGCGGTACTCGTCGAGGGTCGTGGCACCGACCATCCGCAGCTCGCCGCGGGCGAGCAGCGGCTTGAGCATGTTGCCGGCGTCCATCGAGGAGTCGCCGGTCGCGCCGGCGCCGACCACGGTGTGCAGCTCGTCGATGAAGGTGACGACCCGCCCCTCGCTGGCCTTGATCTCGCCGAGGACGGCCTTGAGCCGCTCCTCGAACTCGCCGCGGTACTTCGCGCCGGCGACCATCGCCCCCAGGTCGAGCGCGACGAGCTTCTTGCCGCGCAGCGACTCGGGCACGTCGCCGGCCACGATGCGCTGGGCCAGGCCCTCGACGACGGCGGTCTTGCCGACGCCGGGGTCGCCGATGAGGACCGGGTTGTTCTTGGTGCGGCGGGACAGCACCTGGACCACGCGACGGATCTCCGAGTCGCGGCCGATCACGGGGTCGAGCTTGCCCTCGCGCGCCATCTCGGTCAGGTCGGTGCCGTACTTGCCGAGCGCGTCGAAGGTGCCCTCCGGGTCGGCGGTCTCGACCTTCTGGCCGCCGCGCAGCGTGGGGATGCGCTCCTCGATCGCGGCGGCGTCTAGGACGGGGAACTGGCCGGTGCGGGCCAGGGCGAGCAGCAGGTGGTCGGTGGAGACGAAGCTGTCCCCCATCCTCGCCATCTCGTCCTGGGCGTCCTTGACCACCCCGTGCATGGCCCGGGACAGCCCCGGGTTGCCCATGCTCGTGCCGCTGGCGGTGGGCATCGCGGCCAGCACGCTCTGGGCGGCCTGCAGCGCGGACGCCGCCGAGGAACCGGTGGCGTCCAGCAGCGGCCCGGTCGTGGTGTCGGTCTGCTCGGCGAGCGCCTTGAGCAGGTGGGCGGGCTCGACCTGGGCGTGGCCGGCGGCGGCGGCGTCGCGCACCGCTGAGGACAGGGCCTCCTGGGCCCTGGTGGTCAGGGACAGATCCATGCAGCATCACCTCGGTATGCAGTCGGGAGAGAAAGGACTCTGCCAGTTCCAACCTACTCAAAGTTGAGTGTATTCCGCTCAACTTCGACCGGCGACACGGTCGGCCCGCCCCCTCCCCGCGACCGGCGACACGCTCGGCCCGCCCCTTCTCCCGACCGGCGACACGCTCGGCCCGCCCCTTCCCCCGACCGGCGACACGCTCGGCCCGCCACCGCCGGACCGAACGTGTCGCCGGTCGGGAGACGGGGGTCAGAGCCGCAAGAGCTGCAGGGAGAGCACCATGACGACCGCCCCCAGGAAGAAGCCGACGAGGGACTGGCTGTAGTGGGTCTGGTAGCGCCGGGCGGCCGGCAGCAGCTCCAGGAAGCTCAGCGCGAGCATCATCCCGGCGACGAGCGCGAGCGACAGCACCAGCCACTCCTCCGGCAGCACCGCCCGCAGCAGCAGGTAGCCGACCACCGCCCCAAAGGGCTCGGCCAGCCCGGAGACCGTGGCCCACCCCAGGGCCCGGCGCCAGCTGCGGGTCGCGGCGTAGATCGGCGCCGCGACCGCCACCCCCTCGGGCACGTTGTGGATCGCGATCGCCACCGCCAGGGTGATGCCGCTCGTGGGGTCCTGGAGGGTCGACATGAAGGTCGCCAGCCCCTCGGGCAGGTTGTGCAACCCGACCACCGCCGCCACCAGCACCCCGCTGCGCAGCAGGCGCGCCTCCTCGGGGTGCTCCTGGCCCTCGAGCTCGGCCGGGTTGAGGTCGTGCGGGATGACCAGGTGGATCGCGACGACGAGCAGCGCTCCCAGCAGGAGCACGGCACCGACCCAGCCCAGCGCGGCCCGTGGCCCGACCATGTCCCGCAGCGCGGCCACCGCCTGCGGGGCGACCTCGACCACGGAGACGGCGATCATCAGCCCCGCCGCCGAGGCGAGCGCCGCCGCGAGCACCTGGCGCCTCAGCAGCTGCTCACGCGTGCCGAGCCAGCCGCCCACGACGGTGGAAAGCCCCGCGAGGAGCGCGACGAGCAGCGCGAGCGTCACGGCATACCTCCTCGTGGTGATGGGTCCTGGGCTGATCCTCCCGCACGCGGACCTCGGGTGGGGGTGCCACCCTGGGGGTATGGAGATCAGCTGCCACCTGGGTGACATCACCACCACCCGCGTCGACGCCGTCGTCAACGCCGCCAACTCCTCCCTGATGGGCGGCGGCGGGGTCGACGGGGCGATCCACCGCGCGGCGGGACCGGAGCTGCTCGCCGAGTGCCGGCGGGTGAGGGCCGAGCAGTGGCCGGAGGGGCTGCCGGTGGGCGAGGCGGTCGCGACCGGCGCCGGCCGCCTCCCCGCGCGGTGGGTGGTGCACACGGTCGGACCGAACCGGCACCGCGGCGAGACCGACCCGGAGCTGCTCGCCTCGTGCTTCCGGCGCAGCCTGGAGGTCGCGCACGGCCTCGGCGCCGTCTCCGTGGCCTTCCCGGCGGTGAGCGCGGGCGTCTACGGGTGGGAGCCGGCGGTCGTGGCCGACGTCGCCGTCGCGGCCGTGCGGGAGACCGCGCCGGCGGCCGCGACCGTGCAGCACGTGCGCTTCGTGCTCTTCGGGGAGCCCGTGCTGGCGGAGTTCGAGCGGGCGCTCGGGGCCTGACCCGGCGGGCGTTCGGGGCCGGCTCAGCGGGCGGGGGGCCAGGCGTGGTCGAGGGCCTCGTCGAGCAGCTGCTCGCCGGCCTCGAGGGTGGTCTCCTCGCGCCGGGCCTCCTCCCGGCCGACCAGCACGCCGTAGGTGTAGGTCTCCTCGCCGGCCGCGGCCGCCAGCAGTCCCAGCTCGCGCAGCCACTGCTCGGCGACGACCGAGTCCTGCACCTCGCCGAAGGCCTCGGTGACCCGCTCCCACCGCTCCGCGGCGGCGCTCGCCTGCTCGCCGAGGGCGGGGGCGACCGCCTCGCAGGCGTAGCGCACGGCCTTGGCCCGCTTGCGCGCCTCGTGGAACAGGTGCAGCCGCTCCTCCCCCTCGGCGCGCACCGCCCGGTCGCGGTCCCGGCGGGCCCGGTCGACGGCCGCGGCGACGAGCCGGGGCAGCACGTCCTCGGCGGGCCGGCGCGCCGGCCCGCGCCAGGGCGGCTCGGCGAGCAGCTCGACCAGCCGGTCGGTCAGCGCCAGGTAGCGGTCCCCGTCGAGCACCCCCACCAGCGCCGCGTGCGCCAGGTCGTGCCGGGCGTCGAGCTCGGTGCGGAGCCGCTGGGGGACGGGCCCGACGACCTGCTCCGGCGGCAGCTCGTCGACGGCGGTGAGGATCCGGTCCCGCATGACCTCGGCGTCGCGCGGCCGGCCCAGCGCGGTGGCGTACCAGCGCAGCTCGGCCCGGAGCAGGTCGGTGACGTCACGGTCCAGGAGCCGGCGGAACGTGCGCAGCGCGCTGCGCAGCCGCCTGGTCGCCACCCGTGCCTTGTGCACCGCGTCGGGTGCGTCGGCCCGGACGTCGTCCTCGCGCCCGAGGACCACCGCGACCTGGGAGGCGAGGTGCGCCAGGATGACGTCGCCGGCCGGGTCGCCGGCAGCGGGACCCTCGCCCCGGGCGGCGCGCCCGGGCCGGTCGCCCAGCGCCTGGGCGAGCTTGGAGGGGCTGTCGGCCACCTCGACCCCCTGGGCCGCGAGGTGCTCGGTGAGCCGGTCCAGCAGGTCCTGGTCGCCGTCGACGAGCTCGACCTCGAGCTCGCGCCAGCCGGTGCCCCCCGGCAGCGCGGTCACGGTGTCGTCGCACAGCTGGGCCAGCACCCGCCGGCCGTCGGCGCCCGCCACGTCGCCACCCTCCTCCCCCGGCCCGAGCAGGTCCACCTCGACCCGGTGCGTCCGCAGCACGGCGACCGGGAGCAGCGCCGCCCCGGTGCCCCCGGGCCACTCCTCCCCCAGTGCCGCGGCCACCTCGGCCACGAGGCCGGCCGGGACCCGGTGCCGGCCCGGACCGGTCCCCAGCGGGGACCGGACCTCGAGGCGGGCGCCGTCCGGGCGCGGCAGCTTCAGGTGCCAGCCCTCGTCGTGCCCTCCCTCGCGGCGGCGCAGGGTGATCCGGTGCCGGGCGAGCAGCAGGTCGCGGGTGTCGACGTAGACCGCCCGCATCCGGTGCTCGCGCGCCGGCCCCACCCGGACCAGGTCGCCCAGCGCGGGCAACGGGTCGTCGGGGCCGAGGTGGAACTTGCGCTCGGTCTCGACCTGCCTCATGGCCCCCATTGTGGCCGTCGCGGGTCGCGCGCGGTCAGCCGGTGGCGCGGTCAGCCGGTGGCCGGACGCCCGTCGCCGGGCTCGTCGTACCACCCGTCGTGCTGCCGCGCGAGGTCGACGAAGCGCTCGCGCAGCCCCTCGTAGGCACCGTCCCCGGGCACGTCCGGCAGCCGCGCGTCGACGACGTGGACCGCCCACTCGTGGTCCTCGTCGTCGTCCTCGGTCCGGGACGCCTCGCGCAGGACGCGCACGTGCTCGAAGCCCTCCTCCCGCAGCTCCTCGGCGATCTCCTCGGCGACGTCGCGGTCGGGCAGGACGAGCAGGTGCTCGCTGCCGGCGCGCGGGGGCTCGGGCGTGCTCACGTGCGCCAGCGTAGGACGCCGAGGGCCTCGCCGCCTCCACCGCCGCCCGGGGCCTCGCGTGCAGGTGTGCCGTGACACCGACGTATGCCGGCGTACCACCGGGTCACGGCGTCCCTGCCGGCCCGCCGTCGCTCTCGCCGCCGTCGGTCTCGGCCTGCAGGGTCAGCGGCTCGGGCGCGCGCCACCACAGCAGCGTGCCGAGCAGGCACACCAGCCCGGTGGCGGCGAACGCCCAGCCGAAGCCGGCCGCGTCGGCGACCAGGCCGATCAGGATCGGGCCGACGATCGCCCCGCCGTCCTGGCTCATCTGGAAGACGGACAGCACCTTGCCCCCGTTGCGCAGGTGCCCGACGACGTCGGCCACCGCGGCCTGCTGCGCCGGGTTCACCATCCCCGCCCCGACCCCGGAGACGACCGAGAGCCCGAGGAGGACGACGAGGCCGGCCGCGGTGGGGATGCCCGGCCGCGCCGCCTGCCCCAGCAGCGCCATCGAGACCGCCATGGTCAGCAGCCCGACGAGCACGAGCGGCCGCCGGCCCAGCCGGTCGGTCAGGCGGCCGGAGACCTGCAGCGTGGCGGCCGTGCCGACGGCCCCGACCGCCAGGACCGCGCCGGCCACCCACGGCTCGTCGAGCACCGCGGTGGCCAGCAGCGGCAGCACCGCCATCCGCACGCCGAAGTTGGTCCAGCCGTTGGCCGCGCCCGAGAGGATCACCGCCCGGTAGACCGGCGAGCGCCAGGCCTCCCCGACCGTCATCGCCGGCCGCTCGGCCCGGTCCGGAGCCGGCCGCAGGCGCGCCCCGCCCAGCCCCACGGCGACGACCGCGGCCGCGAGGAGGAGGGCGACGCCATACACGATGAACGGCGCCCGCAGGCCCCAGCCGGCCAGCACGCCGCCGAGGACCGGGCCGATCATCCCGCCGACGAGGAAGGCCGAGCCGTAGGCCGACGAGACCCGTCCCCGTGCCCGCGGGGGCGCCAGCCGCACCAGCAGCGCCATCGCCGAGATCGTGAACATCGTGGAGCCGATGCCGCCGAGCCCGCGGAAGAGCAGCAGCTGGACGTAGGACTGGGCGAAGGCGGTCGCGAACGAGGAGGCCGAGACGACGAGCAGCCCGGTCAGGTAGACGGGCCGCTCCCCCAGCCGCCCCACCAGCACCCCGCCGGCCGGGGCGAAGACCAGCCGGAAGAACGCGAACGCCGAGACGATCACGGACGCCGCGGCCACCCCGACGTCGAAGGAGCGGGCGTAGGCGGGCAGGACCGGCGAGACGATCCCGAAGCCGATGGCGATGACGAACGCCGCCCCGACCAGCACCCAGATCTCGCGGGGTATGGGGTCGCGCCGGGTCGGCGCGGACGTGACCGCGGGCGGGTCGAC
>QEUR01000256.1 GCA_003577095.1 Acidobacteriota bacterium | reverse complement strand
ACCCCATCCGCGGGCAGGTGGTCGGGGCCCCTCCCCGGGTGCTGCGCGCTACGGCGAACCTAGCGGGGGCCACCGACAGGCGGCATCCGTGGAAGTACGCGTCTCAACGGGGCACGGGAGCGGCCCCACGGGCCGTGAACCAGCTGGCCACGGCGGCCCGGTTGCGCACCCCGACCTTGCGCAGGATCGCGCTGACGTGAGCCTCCACGGTGCGCTCCGAGAGCGCGAAGGAGTCCGCGATCTGCCGGTTGGACCACCCCTGGGCGACCAGCGCCGCGATGCGGTCCTCCTGCGCCGTGAGCGGGCCCGGGGCCGTGACCGGACCGCCGGCACCGGGGTCGGGGTCGTGCGGCATCACGGCGGTGGAGAGGATCGCTCGCACCTCCGCCTCCATCGACCGGCCGTTGCTCGCCGCCCGCTCCTTCAGCCGCTGCCGGACCTCCTCGTCCAGCCCCCGCACCATCAGTGTGGCCATGACTGATGCTAGCGCCACGGACGGTCCTCCTGCCGACTACGGTGGACGCATGCCCGACGCCCTCATGCTCACCGCGACCGGCCCCGACGGGCAGCGGCGCGAGGTGCGCCTCAGCAGCCCCGACAAGGTGGTGTGGCCCGCCCCCGACGTGGCCGGGGCGGTCACCAAGGCCGACCTCGCCGCATACCTGAGCACCGTCGCCGGACCGATGCTGCGCGGTCTGGCCGACCGTCCCGTCACCCTGCAGCGCGTGCGTGGCGGGATCGAGGGGGAGGAGTTCTACTCCAAGAACCCGCCCAAGGGCGTGCCGGAGTGGTCCCGCACGACGATGGTGACCTACCCCTCGGGGCGCAGCCACCCGCAGCTGGTCGTCGACGACGAGGCGACCCTGCTCTGGACCGCGCAGATGGGCACGGTGACCTGGCACCCGTGGCCGGTGCTGACCGGGGACAACGACCACCCGGACGAGGTGCGGATCGACCTGGACCCGCAGCCGGGGCTCACCTTCGCCGACGTCGTGGAGGCGGCGCGCGGGCTGCGCGAGGTGATGTCCGCGGCCGGCCTGACGCCGTTCGTCAAGACGACCGGGAGCCGTGGCGTCCACGTCTTCGCGGCGGTGCGGCCGAGGCTGGAGTTCCTGGAGGTGCGACACGCGGTCATCGGGCTGGCGCGCGAGCTGGAGCGCCGGATGCCCGATCTGGTGACCACCGCCTGGTGGAAGGAGGAGAGGGGGCGGCGGATCTTCGTCGACTTCAACCAGGCCACCCGCGACCGCACGCTCGCGGCGGCCTGGAGCCCGCGGATCCTGCCCGGCGCGCCGGTGTCCGTGCCGATGACCTGGGAGCAGCTCGGCGAGATCGGGCCGGGGGAGCTGACGGTGCGCACGGTGCCGGAGTGGCTGGCCGAGCACGGCGACGCGTGGGCCGGCCTGCACGACGAGCCGGGGGACATCGACGGCGCCTACGCCCTGTGGGAGGCGGACCTGGAGCGCGGGCTGGGCGAGCTCAACTTCCCGCCCGACCACCCCAAGATGCCCGGCGAGCCGCCCCGGGTGCAGCCCAGCAAGAAGGTCGCCGAGAACTGGGACGAGGACGGCAACCGCGTCGAGCCGGAGGTCCGTCGGCGCCGTGGGGCAGACTGACGCCGTGGACCTGCCCGTCATGCCGCCCGTGCCGCCGATGCTGGCCAAGCCGCTGAAGAGCCTGCCCTCGGGGTGGCTCTACGACCTGAAGTGGGACGGCTTCCGCTCGATCGTCTTCCGCGACGGCGACGAGGTCGAGCTCGGCAGCCGCAACGAGCGCCCGCTGACCCGCTACTTCCCCGAGCTGGTCGAGGCCGTGCGCGCCGAGCTGCCGCCGCGCTGCGTCGTGGACGGCGAGATCGTCGTGGCCACCGCCGACGGGACCCGCCTGGACTTCGAGGCGCTGCAGCAGCGGATCCACCCCGCGGACTCGCGGGTGCGTCTGCTCGCCGAGCAGACCCCCGCGGTCTTCGTCGCCTTCGACCTGCTGGCCCTGGGCGACGAGGACCTGACGGGTATGCCGTTCCGCGACCGTCGGGCACGTCTCGAGGAGGCGCTGGACGCGTCGCTGCCCGCGGAGGGCGGCAGCGTGCGGCTGTCCCCGGTGACCGACGACGAGGACGTGGCGATGCGGTGGTTCCGTGACTTCGAGGGCGCCGGTCTCGACGGGCTGATCGCCAAGGACCCCGAGGCGACCTACCAGCCCGGCAAGCGGGTGCAGACCAAGCTCAAGCACGAGCGGACGGCGGACTGCGTCGTGGCCGGGTACCGCACGCACAAGAGCGACGACGAGGCGATCGGGTCCTTGCTGCTCGGGCTCTACACCGACGACGGGAGACTGGCGCACGTCGGCGTCAGCTCGAGCTTCCCGATGGCCCGGCGCCGCGAGCTCTTCGTCGAGCTGCAGGAGCTGGTCACCGACCTCGACGGGCACCCGTGGGACTGGGCGCGCCAGCTCGAGGGCGAACGGACCCCGCAGAAGGGCGTGGGCTCCCGGTGGAACGGCGGCAAGGACCTCTCCTTCGTGCCCCTGCGTCCCGAGCGGGTGGTGGAGGTGCGCTACGACTACCTCGAGGGTGAGCGATTCCGGCACACCACCCAGTTCGTGCGCTGGCGTCCGGACCGGGAGCCGACCAGCTGCACCTACGACCAGCTCGACCGCCCCGAGGACTACGACCTCGCCGAGGTGCTGGCGGTGCGCCGGTGACCAGCGACCTGCGCAAGGCGCTCTCGGTCGGGGCGGGCGTCGTCGGGGGAGCCGCCCTCGGCGGCGCGGTCTCGATGGGGACCGCGACCTACTTCGCGCACCGGATCATCACGCCCGAGCACGAGAAGAAGGACGACGTCACGATCCTTGCGGTCGACGACGACAGCGTGACGCTGCGGGCGACCCCCGACACCACGTCGCCGGGTCGTTACGGGCTCTGGCTGGACAAGGGTGCCGGACACGCGCGCGTGGGAAGGATCCTCGCCACCGAGGGCAGCGGCCGCGGCGCCACCGTGGTCCGCGAGCTCCTCGGCGTCGACGAGGGGGAGCTGGCGCCCGGTCCGGCGCGGTGGAACAAGTACTTCTACTGCGGCACCCCGGGCACCGCCCTCGGGCTGCCCTACGAGGACGTCCTGGTGACCTCGGACGTCGGCGACCTGCCGACCTGGCGGGTGCCCCCGGCGGCGGACGCGGACACGGGGGACTGGGCGATCCTCGTGCACGGCCGCAGCGCGATGCGCGAGGAGACGCTCCGGGCGCTGCCCGTCCTGCACCGCCTGGGGTTCACCAGCCTGGTCCCGATGTACCGCAACGACATCGGCGCGCCCCCCAGCGCCGACGGGCGCTACAGCCTGGGGCTGTCGGAGTGGCGCGACGTCGACGCGGCGATGCGCTACGCGCTCGCCCACGGTGCCCGGCGGCTCGTGCTCCTGGGCTGGTCGATGGGCGGCGCGATCGTGCTGCAGGCGCTGAACCGCTCGGACGTCGCGCACCGCGTGCACCGGGTGGTGCTCGACGGGCCGGTGATCGACTGGGGCTCGGTGCTCGCGCACCAGGCCGACCTGCACTTCATCCCCCGGCCGATCGACCACCTGGCGCGGGGCCTGCTGCGCAGCAAGGTGTCGCGGCTGCTGCTCCAGATCTCCGAACCGGTCGACGTGGCGGCCACGAACTGGCTGGACCGCGCCGACGAGCTCAGCCACCGGATGTTCATCATCCACTCGGCGACCGACGACACCGTGCCCTTCGGGCCCTCGCAGGACCTGGCGCGACGTCGCCCCGGGCTGGTGCACACCTTCGTGTGGCCCAACGCCCGGCACTGCCAGGAGTGGAACACCAACCCCTCGCTGTGGGAGGACCTCGTCGCCAGCTTCCTGCGGTGACGAGCAGGCTCGTCCGGGCGTCGTCCGGGCATCCCCGCCGTGTCCGGGCATGCTTGTTGCCCGGCCGGTGGTCGGCCGGGTCGGGGCGGGGCAGTCACAAGTCCCAGGTGACGACGTCCCCGACCACCGTCGCGGTCAGGTCCTTGTCGTGGACGACGGTGTGGTGTCTGGGGCAGAGCAGGACCAGGAGGACGATGTCGGTGTCGCCGGCGCGGCACCACCAGATGAGGTGGTGGGCCTCGCACCAGGTGCCGGGCACGCTGCACCCCGGGAAGGTGCACTGCCGGTCCCGGACGAGGAGGGCCTTGAACTGGCCGGGTGAGGCGAGGCGTCGGGTGCGGCCCAGGTCCAGCGGTTCGCCCATCGGTCCGAGGACGACGGGGGTCAGGTCCCCGATGCACGCATACCGTCCCGCCGCCTTGGCGGTGAACCTGGCCCGGCCGGTGGCGGCGTCGGCGGTGCCGGTCGGTTCCCCGGTGGCCGGGTCGGCCTTGACGGTGATGATCACCGA
>QEUR01000255.1 GCA_003577095.1 Acidobacteriota bacterium | reverse complement strand
GCCGACATCGTCTCCGGCTCCAGGGCGGGGGCGAGCGGCGTGCTCTCGGCGCGGTCGACCTCCGGCCCCTCCACGTAGACGTTGGCCGTCGACACGAACACCCAGTGCCGCGTCGCCAGGTCCCGGACCGCCCGTCGGGCGTGGCCGGGCTGGCGCGTCAGGTCGACGACCGCGTCCCAGGTGCGTCCCGACACGGCGGCGAGGGCGTCGTCCCGGTCCCGGTCGGCGGCGACGAGGTCGACCCCCTCCGGCGCGGGGGCCGTCCCCCGGGCGAGGCAGGTGACCGCGTGGCCGCGGGCGAGGGCGGCGCGCGCGACCTCGCGCCCGAGGAAGGCGGTGCCGCCCAGCAGCAGGAGCTCCATACCCCCATCCTGACCCTGCGGGAGGCCGCCGCGCCCGACGAGCGCGCACGACGCGCCGGACCGTGCTGCCGCAGGCCTGCCGAGGGCGTACGATCGTCGGCCGTGACAACCGCCGACCGGCGCGCGGGCAGCCCCGCCGCCACCCTGGTCGTGGCCGCGCTCGGAGTCGTCTTCGGCGACATCGGCACCAGCCCCCTCTACGCCCTCAGGACCGTCTTCTCCCTCGACGGCGGCATCGTGGCACCCACCACCGACAACGTCTACGGCGTGGTGTCGACGGTGTTCTGGGCCATCACCCTGGTCGTCTCGGTCAAGTACCTCGGCTTCATCCTGCGCGCCGACAACGAGGGCGAGGGCGGCATCATGGCGCTGGCCCACCTGGCGCACCGCAGCGTGCGCGTCGGCGGGCGTCGGCACGCCCTCGTCCTCGTCCTCGGCGTCTTCGGCGGCTCGCTGTTCTTCGGCGACAGCCTCATCACCCCGGCGATCTCGGTGCTCTCGGCCGTCGAGGGCCTGGAGGTGGCGGCGCCCGGCACCCGTCACCTCGTCGTGCCGGTCGCGGTGGCGATCATCGTCGCGCTGTTCGCGGTCCAGCGCTTCGGCACCCACCACGTCGGCCGCCTCTTCGGCCCGGTCATGGTCGTGTGGTTCCTCACCCTGGGCGTCCTCGGCCTGGTCCACGTGGTCGCCGACCCGTCGGTGCTGGTGGCGCTCTCCCCGCACCACGCCTGGCTGTTCGTCTGGCAGCGCCCCGGCATCGCGTTCGTGGCGATGGGCGCGACGGTGCTGGCGATCACCGGCGCCGAGGCGCTCTACGCCGACATGGGGCACTTCGGCCGGATCCCGATCGTGTGGGCGTGGTTCGCGCTCGTCTTCCCCTGCCTGACCCTGAACTACCTCGGCCAGGCGCAGCTGGTGCTGCGGGACAGCCACGAGATCGCCAACCCCTTCTTCCACCTGGCCCCGGCGTGGGCCCAGCTGCCGCTGGTCGTCCTCGCCACCCTCGCCACGATCATCGCCAGCCAGGCCGTCATCTCGGGCGCGTACTCGGTCGCCCGGCAGGCCGAGCGGCTGGGCTTCCTGCCCCGTCTCTCGGTGCGGCAGACGAGCGAGCGGGAGGGCGGGCAGATCTACATACCGAGCGTCAACTGGCTGCTGCTCGGCGGCGTCCTCGTGCTGCTGCTCACCTTCCGCGCCTCGGAGCGGCTGGCCACCGCCTACGGGGTGGCGGTCACCATGGACCTGATGCTCACGACCACGCTGTTCAGCGTGTATGCCGTGGCGGCGCTGCGCTGGCGCTGGCCCCAGGTGCTCCTCTTCGTCCTCGTCTTCGGCAGCGTCGAGCTGGCGTTCTTCTCGGCCAACATCGCCAAGGTGCTGCACGGGGGCTGGCTGCCGCTGGTCGTCGCCCTGCTGGTGGCGACCGTGATGACCACCTGGGCGCGCGGCCGGGAGCTGGTCACGGCCCGGCGCGAGAAGCTCGAGGGCCCGCTCGGCCCGTTCCTGGACGAGGTGCACGACAACGCCAAGATCCTTCGCGTGCCCGGCACGGCGGTCTTCCTGCACCCCAACAAGGTCACCACGCCGCTCGCGCTGCGCGAGAACGTGCAGTTCAACCACGTCCTCCACGACGACGTCGTGATCGTCACGATGGAGACGGTCAACGTGCCGCACGTGCCGGACGACGAGCGGGTCGTGGTCGACGACCTGGGGGACCCCTGGGACCACATCACCCACGTCACCGCCCGCTTCGGCTTCTCCGACCACCCCGACATCCCCGCGGCGCTGGCGCTCGCGCGCGACGAGGGCGTCGACGTGGACCTGAGGGACGTGACCTGGTTCCTGTCGCGGATCACCGTGCACCGCAGCGACCGGCCCGGCATGGGCCCGGTGCGCAAGCGGCTCTTCGAGCTGCTCGCCCGCAACGCCGCCGACCCGACCTCCTACTTCCGGCTGCCGATCGGCCGGACCGTGGTGCTGGGGGCGCGCATCAACTTCTGAGCGGTCCACCCCGACTCGCGTACCGACGTTGCAGAGAACTCGTGACGCATCACGAGTTCTCTACAACGTCGGTACGTGAGTGGGGTCAGCCCCGCAGCCGGTAGGTCTGCAGCACGTTGCCGGCCGGGGTGGTCCGTGCCTCCACCAGCTCCAGCCGGGTGATCGGCACCGACCCGTCGAACAGCCGCCGGCCCTCGCCGACGACCGGGTGCGTCGTCAGGGTGAGCGCGTCGACGACGCCGGCGAGGAAGAGCGAGCGGACGGTCTCGATCCCGCCGACCACCGCGATGCCGCCGGGCTGCCCGTCTCCGGCCAGCGCCCGCGCGTGGGCCACCGGGTCGCCCTCGACGAGCGTCGAGCCCTGCCAGGAGGCCACGTCCTGCAGCGTGCTGCTGATCACGTGCTTGCGCACCGGGTTGATGAACTGGGCGAACGGGTCGTCCGCGCCGGGCCAGTAGCCGGCCCACTCCTGCCAGAGCTTGCGGCCGATCAGCACGTCGGTGACGTCGCCGATGGCCTGGCCCATGGCGGCCATCTCCTCGGGGCCGAAGTGGTCGAACTGCCACCGGTCCGGCGACTCGACGACGCCGTTGACGGCGTGGAACAGGTGGGCGCTGACGGTGCGTGCCATCGGCAGGTCCTTTCGTGAGGGAGCAACATGGCACAGACCCTCCTCACGCGCAGGACTCATCGGTGGGGCGCCCACCCTCACCACCGGTGCGCCACGTCCACGACCAGCCGGGCACCCTCGCCGGGGCCGTCGAGGACGAGGACGCGGAAGGGCAGCCGCGCCCGGACCCCGAGCCCGACGGTCGTCTCGCCCTCGAAGCTGCCGGCCCACGCCACCTGGCGGAAGGTCGACCAGCCGGTGACGTCGACCAGGTGCTTGCGGTCGGCGGGCGAGTAGGTGGACCGTCCGCGGCTGTCGTAGGCCGGTGCGCGCAGCACGATCCGCAGGTCGGCGGCCCCGGCCAGCGGCACGGCCCTGCCGCTGCCGGCGGTGCGCACGGCGTCGACGTAGCGCACGTCGTAGCTCAGCCCGCGCGGCACGTCGTCCACGTCGAGGACCAGGCGGTCGAAGCAGTCGTGCCGCCCCGCGCGCACGTCGTCCAGGGTGCCGGTGGTGTGCGAGACCGCGTTGCGCTTGGCCAGCGACCCCCAGGAGATCCCGCAGTAGGGGGACCGGGTCGCCGTCGGCGCGAGGGTGGCCGGTGCCGTCTGCGGCGCCGGTCCTGCGCCCGCCGCGGCGGGTGCCATCAGCGTGGTCGCCAGGAGCCCGGCGGCGGCGAGCCCGCCGAGGCGGTGGCGGAGGGTGTGTCGTGCGTCCATGGTGTCGTCCCCTTGCGTCGTGGGCCGGGTGCCAGCCCCCTGGTATGGCGTGGAGGTCACGTCATACCCCCCTGTCGTCCGGGACTGCCGCAGGGTTCAGCCGGGTACTTCTCCTCCGCCGGATCGCGATAAAATCGCCACATGGCGATGACAACCGTGGACCGGACGACGCCGACCACCGAGCCGCTCGACGAGCGCGCCGCGGCGACGGCCGCCGCCTGCCTGTTCCGCGGCATGGCCGACCCCTCGCGGATGGCGATCCTGCAGCACCTGCTCCTCGGCGAGCACCGGGTGGTCGACCTCACCGCCCACCTCGGCCTGGCCCAGTCCACGGTCTCCAAGCACCTGGCCTGCCTGCGCGACTGCGGGCTGGTCACCTCCCGCCCCGTGGGACGGGCCTCGATGTATCACGTGGCCCACCCGGAGGCGGTCACCCGGGTTCTCTCCGCCGCCGAGGAGCTGCTCGCCGCGACGGGCGACGCCGTGGTCCTCTGCCCGACGGCGGGTGCGGCGGACCGGTGAGCCACGCGACGGGCAGCACCCACCTCGGCGGACGGCACCGCTGGCGGCTGGC
Source organism: Acidobacteriota bacterium (assembly GCA_003577095.1). Lineage (GTDB taxonomy): Bacteria > Actinomycetota > Actinomycetes > Actinomycetales > Dermatophilaceae > Ornithinicoccus. Next base: position 164 of record QEUR01000255.1, on the reverse strand, counting down.
GGCCGCCTTCGTCCTCGTCGCGGGCTTCTTCGGGGTCGAGCTGGCCGCGGGCCTGTGGTCGCAGAGCCTGGCTCTGCTCTCCGACGCCGGGCACATGGCCGCCGACGTCGTCGCGCTCGGCGCGGCGCTGGCCGCCACCCGTATCGCCACCCGGCCGGACGCGA
>QEUR01000254.1 GCA_003577095.1 Acidobacteriota bacterium | reverse complement strand
GACCGCGAGCTCGGCGGCGGTGGCGGAGCGGTTCGGGCCCTGGGCGCGGTCCACGACCGGGCTGTCGACCAGACCGGTGCCGGTCCAGTCGATGCCGAAGGCGGGGCTGGTCCAGGTCTCGGTCACGGCGTCACCGTCGTCGTTCCAGGCCTGGGCCCGGGTGACGGTGAGCTCGATGATGTAGTCGCCGTCGGCCACCCGCACGCGGGCGTCGTCGTCGCCGACGACCTTGCCGTCCCACGTGAGGGCCTCCACGCCGGGGGTCCGGTACATGTAGTCGAGCTCGCGCACCAGCCCGAGCGAGGCGCCCTTGGTGCCGTCCTCGTCGGCCTCGAAGACCTCGACGTCCAGCGCGCGAGACTGCTGCTCGTAGTGCACCAGCACGGTGGGCACGTCGCCCTCGTCCATGGTGTAGGTCGGGTCCTCGCCGGCCAGGTCCCAGCTGCCCTCGGGGTCGACGCAGTCGACACCGACGAACATGCCGCAGGCGGCCAGCTTGCCCAGGACGGGCAGCTCGACGACCTCGTCACCGTCCCGGACCGCCCCGGTGAGCACCTCGGTCTGCTTGAGGTCGAAGGAGGCACCGCCGACGGGAACCGAGTAGCGGCTCTCGTCGGTCCCGGTGGCCGTCACGTACCCGCCGTAGAGGAAGCCCAGGTCCTTCTTGGTGTCGTACGGCCCGACGACGGTGACGTCGACGGTGGCGCGCCCGCGCGCGGGGACGGCCACCGTCTCCGCCGAGAAGGTCACGTCGGCGTCGGCGTAGTAGTAGCCCCAGTCGCTGGCGGTACCACCGGTGCCGAGCGCCGGCTCGAAGGACATGCTGTAGACCTGGGGCTTGTCCGTGGTGTTGGTCAGCGTCAGCGTCCTGGTGACCGCGCCCGACGTCTGGCCGAGCTGCAGGAAGGACGGCTCGATCTCCACGTCGGCCAGGATCGCCTTGTCGACATGGATCATGCCGGCACCCTGCAGGTGCACGACCTCCAGGCCGGCGGCCGGGGCGACGTTCAGCGGCAGCGGCTCACCGGAGTTCTGCAGCTTGCTCTTCGCCTCCGGCACGGTGAGGTCCGGGTCAGCCTCGAGCATGAGGGCCGCGGCGCCCGCGACGTGCGGGGCGGCCATCGAGGTGCCCGACAGGGTGGCGTAACCACCCTTGTCCAGCGGGTAGGTCGAGTAGATCTGACCACCCGGCGCCGCGACGTCCGGCTTGTACATCAGGTCCGCCGTGGTGCCGAAGGAGCTGAACGAGCTCATCAGGCCACCGGTCGGGCTGGGCGTGGAGACCTCGCCGGCCTCCCAGGTGATCGTGGTGCTGCCGTCGGTCAGGGCGTCGGCCACGAGGGCCTCGCCGTCGGCGGCGGTGATCATCACCGTCGGAATCGTCACCGGCGGGTCACCCTCCACGGTGGGATTGAGCAGGCCGGGCACGTTGTTGTAGATGATGATGCCGGCGGCACCCGCCAGCTGACCGTTGTAGGCCTTCTGGTAGAAGGTGCACACGCCGCGCTGGATGAGCAGCCAGTTGCCGTCGATGACGGACTTCTGCTCGGCCGTGAACGGGTCGGTGCCGCAAGCGCGGGCCTCGTCCGTGCCGGGCTCGGCGACGGCCACGACCGTGGCCTCGCCCTCGGTCGGCGCGGCCGGGGAGCCGGTGGCGTCCACGTAGGGGACGGAGTCACCGGTCTCGTCGGTGAAGAAGCTGGCCATGAACTCGATGTTGTCCACCGAGCCCACTCCGATGGTGTCGCGGCCCACGCCGGGCGCACCGGCGGAGTAGATGCCGTCGGCGCCGGAGTTGCCGATCGAGGCCGTCACGATGACACCCTCGCGGGCCAGCGCGTCGGAGGCCTGCGCGGTCGGGTACTCCGCCCAGTTGGAGAAGGCCGAGCCGATGGACATGTTGACCACGTCCATGCCGTCCTGCAGGGCCAGCTCCATGGCGTGCAGCATGACGTCGCCCTCGGTGGAGCCCTCGCAGCCGAAGACGCGGTAGGCGCCGAAGGTCACGCCCGGGGCCACACCGGTGACCTCGCCGTCGGCACCGACGATGCCGGCCACGTGGGTGCCGTGGCCCTGGCAGTCGTCGGGGTTGGCGTCAGGCATCGGCTTGGGCTGGTAGTCCGGGCTGGAGGGGTCGGCGTTGTAGTCGTCGCCGACCAGGTCGTAGCCCTCGGTGACGCGCTCGGACGGGAAGGCGGTGCTGCCCTGGGTGCCGTTGCCGCCCAGGTCCGGGTGGTCGATGTCGATCCCGGTGTCGATGATGCCGACCTTGATGCCGGTCCCGTCGTAGCCGAGCTCGCTCTGGGCCACGTCCGCGCCGGTCATCGCGATCGCGGTGAAGAGCTCCGGGTCGATGGTCTCGGTCAGCACGTCGGTCGGCGCCTCGATGAGCTCCATCGGGAAGACCGCCTCGACCACGCCGGAGGAGGCCAGCTCGAGGAGGTCGTCCTCGGCGACGTCGACGGACACGCCGTTCCACAGCGTGCCGAACTCCTGGCGGACCTCGACGTCGACGCCGGCGTCGGCGACGTCGGCCTCGAACTGCGCCCGTTCGGCCTTGATCGTCGAGAGCGAGCCGCCGTCGACGGTCGGCTCGCTCGCGAACTGCACGAAGAAGCTGTTGGGGGCGGTCTCCACCCCCGTGACTACGCCATCCTTGATCTTGAGCTCCGGCGCCGTGGCACCGTCCGCGATCCTGCCGTCGTCGTCAGCGCTGGCCGCGATCGGGGCGAGGAACGCCCCGGTCATGGCCAGCGTCGCGACGCCCGCGAGAGCGCGACGGGCGTGCTTGCCCCTGTCTGCTGATTTCACGCGACTATCTCCCTTGACATGCCGAGGTGCGCGCCCGCGTGGCGCACACGCTCCTCACCCTAGGAAAAAAAGACGCCGGGACGAACAGTGCGCGGTCACGATCGGGTAACGATCAGGATCCGTCCAGGCACGCCCGCACCCCCTTCCCCGGAGCCGCCGGAGGGGCTTCAATGAGGTATGCAGACCGACCCCGCCCCCGTCCTGCCGGCGCCCTCGACCACCGCCTTCGTCGGCCCCGCCGCCCATGGCCCCGTGGACATGCCGGTCCGCATCGCCGACCTCGCCGACCACGTGGCGACCTTCCGGCCCGACGGCGGTCCGCCGACCGCGCTCGACACGGCCGTGGAGCTCTTCTTCGCCAACGGCGGCACCGAGGCCGTCGTGGTGCGGTCGGCGGGGGCGGCCCCCGACCAGGTGGTCCCGGTGGGCGGCAGCGGAGGACTGCACGCCGTACCCGGGCCCTTCTCGGTCCTCGTGCTCGCCGGGGTCACCGCCGAGCACCCGCTCGCCGTCGCAGGCGCCCTCGACCGGTGCGAGCTGGAACGCGCCGTGCTGCTGCTCGACCTACCCCCCGACGCCGACGCGACGACCGCCCGGCTGCTCACCGCCCAGGTGAGCGCATCACGGTCACGTGCGGCGGCATACCTGCCCTGGCTGGTGGTGGACGAGGGCGGCGAGCGGACCGCGGTCCCGCCCTCCGGGGCGGTCGCCGGGGTGCTCTCGCGGATGGCGGCCGAGGGGGCGTGGGGCGCGCCCGCAGGCGCCGACGCCACGCTGCGCGCTGTGTCCGGCACCACCGCCGAGGTGAGGCAGGCGGACCTCGAGCGGCTGGCGCTCGACGGGGTCAACACCGTCCGCACCTTCCCTGGCGGGCCGCAGCTGTGGGGTGCCCGCACCCTCGCGGCGCGGGACAGCTCGGAGCCGGCCGAGCGCTACCTGTCGGTGCGGCGGCTCACCGACCACGTCCTCACCTCGCTGGAGGACGGTATGCAGTTCGTCGCCGGACGGCGTCCCGAGCCCGGTGTGGGCGACCTCGTGCGGCGGCGCGCCGAGGACTTCCTGGACGGGCTGTGGCGCCGCGGCGCACTGGTCGGCGACCGGCCGGAGCGGGCCTACTTCGCCCGGTGCGACGCCTCCACGACCACCTCGGAGGACCTGGCCGCCGGGCGGATGGTGCTGCTCGTCGGACTGGCGGCCCTGAAGCCCGGCGAGTTCGAGGTGCACCGCCTCGTCCTCGACACCGCCGTCGCCTCGGCGCCACAGGTGCTGCCCGCCCAGGCCGCGCTCGCCGCGGCCACCCGCGCCGCCAAGGAGCGGCTCACCGTCGTGCGGCGGGTGGACCTGCGGCCGTTGGTGTCCGGAGACGCCGTCGAGACCGAGCGTCGGCTGTCGCGGGAGTTCTCGGCGGCGGCGAGCAGCAGCACCGTGCTGCTCCTGCAGGAGGCCGACTCGGCCCTCGCTCGGCGCTCGGTCGGCCCGCTGATCGAGCGGCTCTCCCGCGAGAGCGGCGTGCCCTACGTGCTCTCCGGTCGGCGGCGCTGACCACTCAGCCCACGGATACCGGCGCGCCGGGCTCGAGGCCCGGCACGGCCAGCCGGACGAGGTCGAACCCCTCGCCCGGGCGGGCGTAGTGGGCCGACAGCGACACGCCGTCG
>QEUR01000253.1 GCA_003577095.1 Acidobacteriota bacterium | reverse complement strand
GGCGGCCGCCGACGGCCCGCGCGAGCGTGACGTGGGAGGTGAAGCGCGTGCCGTCCACCCGGGCGCCGGCGTGGCTGGCGACCGCCCGCAGGCCCTTGGCCCAGCCGGCCAGGGTGCCCGGCTCGCCCTCCTCGACCGCGGCCCACAGCACGCGCGCCGAGCCGGGGTCGGGGAAGGCCCCCGCCCCGGCCAGCCGCAGCTCGACCGGGTCGTGACGGTCGGCGTAGCGCTGGCCCTCCTCGACCAGCTCCTCCTCCCGCCACTCCTCCAGGTCGGGGACGAAGGCGAGGGTGAGGTGCAGGTGCTCGGCGCGGGTCCAGCGCCACTCGCCCCGCGGGGCGACGGCGTCACGGCGCGGGGCGAGGAAGTCCTCGAGGGCGGAGACCACCTCCGGTGGCGGGACGACGGCGACGAATGCTCGCATCGCCCCATCGTGACGCACGTGGGGCAGGACGGGCACGACGGACGGGTGTATCTGCAGCGTCACCGGCCGCTCCCTATCCCTAGTGCCGTGACACGCATCACACGACGAGGGGACACCGATGACCAGCACCACCACTCCCGGCCCGGCCGCGCCTCCTGCGGGGGCGGGGCGCTTCGCCTTCCTCGTGCACCCCCGCACGCGGATCGCCGACGACCTCGGCCGGGTCTGGGCGCCGCTCGGCGTCGGGCCCGAGCGGCTGTACGACCTGGCGCTGCGCCGGCTGACGCTGCCACCGGTGCGGATGGCTCGGGTCGAGATCGGCGGGCAGGCCGTGGGCGACGTGGTGCTGGTGCCGTTCGGCGCGCGGCACCTGCTCGAACGGCCGGGCGAGGGGCGTCTGCGGGTGGCCGCCGCCGTGGACCGCGCGGCCCGGCTGGGCGCCGACGTCGTCGGACTGGGCGCGCTCACCGCGACGGTGACCGGCGGCGGGGTCTCGTTGCGGGGGCGCGAGGACGTCGGGGTGACCAACGGCAACGCGTTCACCGCCAGCACGGTGGACCTCCAGGCGCGGCTGCTGCTCGGGTCGGCCGTGGACCAGCGGGCCGACCGGCACGTCGCGGTCGTCGGGGCGACCGGCAGCGTGGGCGGGGCGGTGGCAGCGCTGCTGGCGCGGGACCAGGCCGTCGACCGGCTCACGCTCGTCGCCCGCTCCCGGCCGCGCCTGGACGCCCTCGCCTCGCGCCTGCGCACGGTGTCCGGCGGCCGGGTGCGCACGACCGCGACCGACGACCTGGCCGCGGTGGCGAGCGCCGACCTGGTGGTCCTGCTCACCGCCTCGACCAGCGCGATCATCGGGCCTGAGCACCTGGCCCCCGGCGCGGTGGTCCTGGACGCGACCCAGCCGCGCAACACCTCGCCCGCCATCCTGGAGCAGCGCCCCGACGTGCAGGTGGTGGACGGCGGGGTCGTCGCCATCCCGTCCCTGCGGCTGCTCGGTGGCGACATCGGGCTGCCCGACGGCCGGGCCTACGCCTGCTTCGCCGAGACCGCGCTGCTGGCGCTGTCGGGGCACCGGGGGCACTTCTCGATCGGCGTGCCGACGCTGGAGCAGGTGGACCACACGCGCGCGCTGGCCGCGGACCTGGCGCACCTCGGCCTCGGCCCCGCGGCGCCGACGTCCTTCGGCCGCCCGCTGGACCTCGCCCCGCCCCACCTGCTCGAGCCGGAGGCCGTCCGATGACGCGCGTGGTGATGCTGGGCGGCGGCTACGTGACCCTGCACGCCTACGCCCAGCTCGTGCGGCGCCTGGGCCACCGCGTGCGGTCCGGCGAGCTCGAGATCCTGGTCATCAGCGCCGACGACTGCCACAGCTTCCACGGGTTCACCGGCGAGGTGGTCGCCGGCATCCTGCCGCTGGAGCGCACGCGCACGCCCCTCGCCCGGGCGATGCCCCTGGCGACGGTCGTCCACGGCCGCGCCACGCACGTGGACACCGCGACCCGCACGGTCTCGTTCGTGCGCCACGGGAGCCGGACGACCGAGCAGGTCGGGTATGCCGAGCTCGTCCTGGGCACCGGTGGCCAGGAGCCGAGGTCCAGCGTGCCCGGGCTGGCCGAGCACGGCTTCACCCTGCGCGGGGTCGGCGAGATCGGCGGGCTCGCCGAGCACCTGCGGACGCTCCTCGCCGGACTGCCGGAGCGGGAGGCCGCCCGGGTCGGGGTGCGGGACGACCCGCGACGCCGGGTGGTCGTCGCCGGCGGCGGCGTCGCGGGGACCGAGCTGGCCGCGGCGGTGGCCGACCTCGGCGGGGGGCGGCTCGACGTGCTCCTCGTCCACGGCGGCGAGCAGCTGCTGCCCGAGCTGCGCGGCTCCCATCCCCGCCTGGCGGACCAGGTCGAGCTCGAGCTGTCCCGGCTGGGCGTCCGGACCCGTCTGGGCACCCGGCTCACCCGCGTCACCGGGCAGGGCGCCGTGCTGACCGGCGAGGCGGGGCCGGGCACCCCGACGCTCCACCCCGCCGCCACCGTCCTGGCCACGATCGGCCAGGTGCCGGTCGTCGTGCCGGGCACCGAGGACCTCGCCCGCGACCCCGGCGGCCGGCTGCTCACCGACCCCGACCTGTCGGTCGTGCTGGCCCCCGGCGTCTGGTCCGCGGGCGATGCCGCCCGGGTGCTCCACCCGGTCACCGGCCGCCCGGTCGCCACCAACGCCCTCTGGGCGATCAAGGCCGGCGCGCACATGGGGCGCAACCTGGCGCGCCGGCTCCAGGGGCGGCCGACCCGTCCGTTCGCCTACCGCGGGCTGGGTCAGGCGGCGTCCTACGGGCTGGGCCGGTCGGTCGCCGAGATCTACGGCCTCGAGCTGACCGGCGGTGCCGCGTGGCTGCTGCGCGTGACCTTCTTCCTGCGCTTCATGCCGACCCGGCGGGGGGCCGCCGCGGTCGCCCGGGACCTGGCGGGTGTCCTGCTCACCGGCGAGCGGGTGCCGGAGGCGCCTGAGGCGCCGGAACATGTCCTGCGCGAGGCCGACGGGCAGCGGGCGGAGGAGCGTGAGGTGCCGCGCCCCGGGGAGGTCGTCCCCCGCGGGGCGGGCCTCGCGACGTGGACCACCTGACGACGGCCCGCCGGGCCGGCGGCCCACGACAACGAGGCGGCGCTCAGAACAACGAGGGCGCGGCCTCCTCGAGGGCGTCGCGCAGGAAGGGCGCCAGCGTGCGCATGTAGGTCGCCGTCACGTGGCTGGTGTCGCGGTAGACGATGACGTTGCCCTCGACCGCACGGCACCAGTCCGGCCGGCAGATCCGGTCGGTCAGGTCGATCGGCAGCACGTTGTCCGGCAGGTCGGCGACGTCGAGCAGCGGCGAGGTCGCCAGCAGCCGCTCGGTGCGGGGCTGGCCGCAGGCGTGCGCGTCGAATCCGGTCCGCTCGAGGCACTCGGGCACGGTCTCCTGCAGGCGCGTGCTGTCGCGCACCGCGAGCACCCCGATCCCGAGCTCGTCGAGCCGGCGCCACTGGGTCACGAAGCCCTCCGGCGTGGCCTCGCCGTCGAGCGGGCGCGAGGTGGTGCCGATGGTGAACAGGTAGTCGGGGGCGAGGTCCTCGATGATCGGCCAGAGGTTCTCGTTGTAGGCGTAGCAGCTCTCGGTCTGCTCCGGGTCCTGCGAGCCAGGCCCGGGGCGCGGCAGGAACTGGCACCCGTCCTTCTCGGCGAAGACCAGCTGCCAGTCCTCCTGCTCGGCGACCAGACGCAGCGCGGGCATCCACTGGGCGACGTGGGAGCCGCCGGTCACCAGCACCGTGCGGGTCGCGTCCTCGGGTCCGAGGGGGCACAGCCCGGGCCGCGCGGACTCCGGGGTGTCTCGGTGGGTGCGCACGCACCCCTCCAGGTCGTAGACGTCCGGCAGGTCCTTGCCCACCACCGACAGGTCGGGCACGGGCGGCACGTCGGGCAGGGGTCCGTCCCAGCCGGGGCCGAGCACCGCCGCCCCAGGGTGGTCCGCGGAGGGCCGGGAGGCTGCGGTCAGGTGGGCACGCTCCTGCGCCTCGAGGTGGCCCAGCGCCCCCGCGGCCACGACCGCGGAGAGGGCGAGCACCCCCGCGGTGCCGCCGAGCGTCAGCAGCGGACGGCCGCCGAGCAGGTGGTGCACCGGGTCCTCGACGAGGCGGGTGCTGGCCCAGGCGAGCAGGACCGAGCCGACCAGCACGGCGACGGCGAGGCGCAGGTCGGCGGTCTGCATACCCGTGACGTGGAGCAGGTAGATGAGCAGCGGCCAGTGCCAGAGGTACCAGGCGTAGGAGATGTCGCCCAGGAACCGGAAGGGCGCCAGGTGCAGGAGCCGGTCGGCCGAGCCCGGCGCCCGCGTGGTCCCCGCGGCCAGCACGAGGAGCACGCCGCCGACCGGCCACAGCGCCCACGGCCCGGGGAAGACCTCTCGCCCGTCCAGGACGAAGCCGCAGCTGACGAGCAGCACGACGCCGACCCAGCCGTGTGCAGGTAGGCCACCTGCTGGTCGTCGGCCAGCACGAGGACGTGCCAGAGGAAGGACGAGACGGTGACGAGCGAGACCGCCACGAGCGTCGACTCCCACACCGTCCGCCCCAGCCGACGGCCGACCCAGCCCGCGCCGACGACCAGGACGAACCAGAGCAGGTAGAACTGCCCCTGCACCGACAGCGACCAGAAGTGCTGCAGCGGCGAGGTGCCCGGTCCGGCCGCGGCGTAGTCCAGCTGGGAGTGGATGAGCTCCCAGTTCTCCGCCCAGAACAGCGTCGCCCGCAGCTCGCGCACCAGCTGTGCCTGCTGCCCGCTCGGCCCGAGCAGGTAACCGGCCGCGGCCACGGCCGCGAGCACCAGGAGCACCGGTGGCAGCAACCGCCGCAGCAGCCGGGCCAGGTAGGGACCCAGCCGCAGCGACCCGTCCTCGAGACGACGGGCCAGCGAGAGGGTCATCAGGAAGCCGGAGATCGCCAGGAAGGCGTCGATGCCGCCGGACACCCGGCCCTGCCCGAAGAGGTGGAAGAGGACGACCAGCGCGATCGCCAGCCCCCGGACCCCGTGCAGCTCGGGACGGAAGCCCGTCCGCGGGACCGACCGCCCGGGACCCTGCGGCGGCACCTCCCTCGTCACCCCGGCAGGCTACGTGACGAGGTCGCGCACCACCCACTCGCGCCGGCGAGGACGGACGTGGCGCTCGGGGCAGGGACTGGCCCGGTCCGGTGCCGCCCGGGCCGTCGCCACCCGGTCACAGGTCGTCGGCGAGCGGCCCCTCCGCCCAGGAGCCGAGCACCGGGGTCCACTCCCGGACCGCGACCTGCTCGACGAGGCCCTGCTGCTGGAAGGGGTCGTCGCGCAGCAGCTCGACCAGCTGGGCGGCGCTCTCGCCGCGCAGCACCAGCAGCGCCGCGTCCGGCGCCTCGGGGATGCTCGCGTAGGGGCCGGACAGCACCACGACCGCCTCCCGGGCCAGGTCGCCGAGGAACTCCCGGTGCGCGGGCCGGTGCTCGTCGCGCGCGGCGGTGTCGTCGGAGTAGGTGTAGTGGACGGCGAACAGGCTCATGGGCCCGATCGTAGGGGCGGTGGGCCGTCGGCGGGGCGCGACTGGTCCGGGGGACGGAAGTGACAGGAGCGACGGGTATGGGGCACAGGCGCCGCGGGCGTTTCGCTCACCCGGGGAAGCGCGGGCTATTTTGGTCCCGTCCCGACGACCGAGGAGCTGCCCGATGAGCCCCCGCGACGCCCTGACCGTCCGTCCTGTCCGCTTCACCGACGACGTCCCAGGGTGGCAGACCCTGCTGCGCGCGATGGGCGCCGTGCTCATCGACGAGCAGCCCGGCTGGTTCGTCTACCAGCTGACCGCGGGCCGGCTCGCCCTGCACGAGGCCTCGCCGTCCCACCCGGCGGGCTCCACCTCGCTCGCCCTGGAGACGACGGTGCCGCTGGCCGAGGCGGTGGCCGCCGCCGTCGCCGAGGGGGTCTCCATCGAGCTGGCCCAGGGCGACCACGGCCCGGCGGGCGTGGTCCGGGCGGCCGACGGCACGCTGCTGACGCTCGACGCCGCCACCCCGAGCCCCGAGCTCGTGCTCCCGGACGAGCCGTGCGTGGCCGTGATGCCGGTGTGGCGCACCCCCGACGCCAGGGTCGCCCTGGACGTGCTCGACGGGCTCGGCCTGCGCCGGCGGGTCACCCAGGAGGACGGCTCGTGGGCCGACCTGACGGCGCGCAGCGGCGGGCTGCACGGCGTGCACCCCCTGGAGGACGTGGGCGCGGGCCTGGCCTTC
>QEUR01000252.1 GCA_003577095.1 Acidobacteriota bacterium | reverse complement strand
GCTGCGCGACATGCGCCGGCCGATTCTCGCGACCTCGACCGACGGCGTGGGGACCAAGGTGGCGATCGCGCAGGCGATGGACGTGCACGACACGATCGGGCAGGACCTCGTCGGCATGGTGGTCGACGACATCGTGGTCAGCGGGGCCGAGCCGCTGTTCATGACCGACTACATCGCGTGCGGCAGGGTGGTGCCCGAGCGGATCGCGGCGATCGTCTCCGGGATCGCGCGCGGCTGCGAGCTGGCGGGCGTCGCCCTCGTCGGCGGTGAGACCGCCGAGCACCCCGGGCTGCTCGACCCGGACGAGTATGACGTCGCCGGGGCCGCCACCGGTGTTGTCGAGCACGACGACGTCCTCGGTCCGCACCGGGTGCGGCGCGGCGACGTGGTGCTTGCGCTGCCCTCGTCGGGGCTGCACTCGAACGGCTACTCGCTGGTGCGGCGGGTGGTGGCCGCCGCCGGGTGGGGCTGGGACCGGCACGTCGAGGAGCTCGGCCGGACGCTCGGGGAGGAGTGCCTGGAGCCGACGCGGATCTACACCAGGCCGCTGCTGGAGCTGGCCCGTGCCGACGTCGGGCTGCACGCGCTCTCGCACGTGACGGGTGGCGGGCTCGCGGCCAACCTTGCCCGGGTGCTCCCCGCGGGGGAGCTCGCCACGGTCGAGCGGGTGTGGACGCCCCCGGCGATCTTCACCCTCGTGCAGGAGCTCGGTCACGTGCCGCTGGCCGACCTCGAGCAGACCCTGAACATGGGCGTCGGCTTCGTGGCGGTCGTCGCACCGGAGGGTGTCGGGCGGGCCCAGGAGATCCTGGCGGCGCACGGCCTCGAGGCGTGGGAGGTCGGCGCCGTCGTCGACCCGGCCACCGCCGACCGCCACGACGTGCCGGTGGTGCAGGGCGCCAAGGGCGTCGACGGCGGCGGCGTGCTCATGCTGGGGGACTACCCGGGCTGAGCCCTCACCCGACCCCTATGTCCTCGTTCCACGGCTCGGGGTGCTGGGCCACGAAGTCGCCGGTCGGGTGCGTGGAGCGCTGCCCGCCTCACGGCGTGACGAGCACCCACATCGTCGTCGCCGCGCGGTCGCCGATGTGCCCGCTCCAGGTGGTGCCCGCCTTGTCGGTCGTCAGCGCGACGCGGACGTGCTCCTTGCTGGGCTCGGCGACCACGACGCTGCGCGCCTGCTCGGTCAGGTCGAGCTCGATGGCGTTGACCACGGTGTTGACGGGCACGGAGGAGAACGTCCAGGACGAGCCCACCGCGCGGTCGGCGAAGGTCTGGTGCCCCTCGGTCCAGCGCGAGAGCTCCTGCCCGTCGATCGCGACGGGATCGCACGCGGCGGCCTGCACCTCCGACCACGTGGACTCCCCGGTGAGGGGCGCCTGGCAGTAGCGCAGCTCGAAGGTCACGTCCTGGAAGTTCATCAGCCGGTTGTAGGCGAACGTGCTCACGATCGCGACCAGGGCGAAGCCGACGGCGAGCATGACCCACCCGCGGTTGCGTCCGACGCTGCCGCGCACCGTCGCATCCGCGTCGGTCCAGGCGGCCTCGTGCCGTGCCCGCGCCATCGGATCCCTCCCTGTCGTCCGGGGCCGGTCGCTCACCTCCGGCCCTCGCGGGTCAAGCCTACGCGCGCGGACCGACGCTCCCGACCCCTTTTCCGACGGTATGGAGTGGCTCAGCCGGTCAGCATGCCGGTCTGCACGGTCCACAGCTCGGCGTACGGGCCGGGCCGCGCGACGAGCTCGTCGTGGGTGCCGGCCTCGACCACCCGGCCGTCGGCGAGCACCCAGATCCGGTCGGCGTGCCGGACCGTGGACAACCGGTGAGCCACCATGACCGTGGTACGGCCCTGGCTGACCTCGGCCAGCGAGCGCTGGATCGCGGCCTCCGTCTCGTTGTCCACCGCCGAGGTGGCCTCGTCGAGGATGAGCACCGCGGGGTCCCGCAGGATGGCCCTTGCCAGCGCGAGCCGCTGCCGCTGCCCGCCGGACAGGGTGACGCCCCGTTCGCCGACCCAGGTGTCGTAGCCCTGCGGCATCGCCTCGACGAACGCGGCCGCCTCCGCCTGCTCCGCCGCGCGCACGATCTCCTCGCGGGAGGCGCCCGGACGGCCGTAGGCGATGTTGTCCGCGATCGTCCCCTCGAAGAGGAAGACGTCCTGGGAGACGTAGCCGATCCGGCCCCGCAGCCCCTCCCAGGTCAGCTCGCGCAGGTCGGTCCCGTCGAGCAGCACCTGGCCCTCGCGCGGGTCGGTGAAGCGCAGCAGCAGCCGCAGCAGCGTCGACTTGCCGGCGCCGGTCGGGCCGACGACGGCGTGGACCTGCCCGGCGGGGACCACCATGGAGACGTCGTGCAGCACATCGGGCCCGTCGGCATACCCGGCACGCACGTCGCGCAGCTCGAGCCGGCCAGAGACCTCGGCGGGGGAGAGCGGCCCGGGCAGGGTGACCGGCCGCTCGTCCAGGAGACCGAGGATGCGGCGCACGGAGGCCATCGCCCGCTGGTAGAGGTCGAGCACCTCCCCGACCTGGGTCAGCGGCCAGAGCAGGCGCTGGGTCATGAAGACCAGGACCGAGTAGAGCCCGATCTCGAGCCGGCCGTCCAGCGCCATCCAGCCGCCGAGCAGCAGGGTCATCGTGAAGCCGACGAGGATCGCCATCCGGATCAGCGGCACGAACGCCGCCGACGCGCGGATCGCGTCGGCGTTGGCCAGCCGGTATGCCTCGGACGCCTCCCGCACCCGCTCGAGCTCGCGCCCCTCCGCGGTGAACGACTTGATCGTCGCCATCCCGCCGAGGTTGCCCGAGACCAGCCCGCTGATGCGTGCGACGGTGGCGCGCACCGCGGCGTACCTGGGCTCGAGGCGCCGCTGGAACCACAGCGACCCCACGACGATCACCGGGATCGGCAGGAAGGCCAGCAGCGTCAGCGTCCAGCTGCTCGCCGCGAAGACGGCGCCGACCAGCACGACGTTGAGGCCCAGCTGCCAGAGCTTGTCCACCCCGGTGTCGAGGAAGCGCTCCAGCTGGTTGACGTCGTCGTTGACCACCGCGAGCGTCGCCCCGGTGGACCGCGACTCGTGCCAGGCCATGTCGAGGCCCTGCACGTGGCCGTACGTCTCCAGCCGCAGGTCGTGCTCGACCTGCTGGGCGAGGTTGCGCCAGGTGAGCGCCGCGAGGTAGTCGAAGGTCGACTCCAGCACCCACACGACGGCGTTGATCACCGCCAGCGCGAGGATCTGGTCGCGCCGGTCGGCGATGCCCAGGAAGGTGGCGACGAAGGAGTCCGCCCCGCGCACCACCACGTCGATCGCGGCACCGATGAGCAGCTCGGGCATGACGTCCATGACCTTGCGGCACGTGGACAGGACGAACGCCAGGACCACGCGTGCGCGGTACTGCCGGTAGCGGACCCAGAGCTGGGTCAGCGGGTGGTGCTCGGGATGCGGGGGTGGTGCGGGGGAAGACTCCGCCGACGGCACGTCAGCCGTGTCCGCGCGAGGACCAGGGGTCCTCGCTGCCGTCCTCGTCCTCCGCGTCGTAGGCGGAGTAGTCCGAGTAGGGGTCGTCTTCGTCGTCACCACCGTCGTCGTGCGTCGACGAGCTGTCGTAGCTGTCGTCGCCGCGTGCACCGCGGAGCTCGCGCTCCAGCGCGGTGAGGTCGGTGTCCGGAGCCGAGTACTTCAGCTTCCTGGCCACCTTGATCTGCTTTGCCTTGGCCCGGCCGCGCCCCATGGCGTGACCCCCTTGCATCTGGTCTGCCGGGGCGGCATCGCTGGCTGAACGGATTCAGGTCGCGGAGCCGGCCCGGGGATTGGGTATGTTCGTGCTGCCTAGGCTACATGAGACGTTGCTCACCTTCGGCATCGGCCCTCCGACCAGCGGGTATGCAGTGCCTCTACTCGCGTCCGCGGGTCCAGGTCCGCGCCAGCAGACCGAGGAGGCCGAGCGCGGCGATGCCCACCAGCACCCACGCCCACACCGGCAGACCGGCCGGCTCGTCGCCGGCGTCCGGTCCCGCGGTGATGCCGGCGTCGTCTCCGGCGGCCTCCTCGGTGGTGGGGGCGGCCGGGGTGGTCTCCTCGGCGGCGGTGCTCTCGTCGGCCGACGTCTCCTCGGGCGCCGACGTCTCCTCGGCGGTCGTCGGCTCCTCGCCGCCGACCGCCTCCGTCGCCTCGAAGCTGAAGGTGCCCGAGATCGGGTGACCGTCCTGGCTGGTCACCCGCCAGGTCACCTCGTAGGCACCCGCCGGCCGGTCGGCCTGCAGCGCCTGGGTGAGCTCGGCGCCCTCCACCTGGGGGTCGCCGTCGCCGACCGTCTCCCCGTCGGGGCCGGTGACGCGCACCTGCGCGCCCACCTGGGCGATCTCGCCGGAGAAGGTCAGGACGAGCTCCTCTGGCGCCTGCTCCACGGTCTCCCCGTCGGCGGGCTCGCTCCCGGTGAGCTGGTCGTGCGCCGAGGCGGTCCCGACCGGGCCGAGG
>QEUR01000251.1 GCA_003577095.1 Acidobacteriota bacterium | reverse complement strand
GCCGCCGTGGCCGGGCGAGTCTCTGTCGATCATCGGGATGATCGTGTCGGTTATCCACCGCTCGTAGATGCCGTGCCGACGCGCCCGCTCCTCGGTGGGCAGGGAGTTCAGCGACCAGGTGAGGTGGTCGAAGCTGTCGACGGCGTAGACCTTGACCCGGCCTGCGTCGACCAGGTCGGCGATCGCATCCACCATGGCGTTGTTCTCGAAGTCCCAGGCGCGACCGGCCTCGGAGGGGAAGACCAGCAGCGGCCGCCCCCAGTGGCCGTAGCGGATGACCGTCCCGCGCCCCACGCCCTCGGTGTCGAGCTCGACCTGCACGCGCTCCATCGACTCCTCCTCGCGCCTGGCCCCGCCTGCGGACGGAGTTGGTGACAAGACTGCCACACGCCAGACACACCGCAGATCATGGACACAAATCAGTCCAGAGGATGACGTATGGAGCCTTTCCCCCGGCCAGACTTGGCGATGCATCGCAACCAGGCCCGTGACGGACGTGCGGGACGGTGACGGAAGCAGGCAGGTCCCCGGGCCGATCTGCTCGTCGTGCACGTCCTGGCGCCGCGACGACGGTGGTGGACAGGGATACCGCCATGTCGGTTGCGTGCACGCTCGTCCCTGTCGCGGCAGGGGGCGGCAGGGACGAGCACCCCTGGCGCGGCGCGCGTCCGGCGCCCGCTCTGCTATCAATGTCCCATCGGGGCGAGGCGGGAAGGAGCACCGACGACGATGGCGGCACCCACGGCTCCCGTAGGCACGGACTCCGAGACGGGTCGTTCCGTGCTGCGCCGGACGACGTTCGTGCTGGTCACCGCGGGGGCGTTCGCGCTCGATGCGCTGATGACGATCCCGCCCTCGGAAGATCTCGTGGACGGTCACCAGTTCGACGCCTTCGGCGTCTGGCACACGCCGGTGAGCACGTTCGTGGCCCTGATGGGCCTGGCGTATGCCGTGCTCCTCCTCCGCCGTCGTCACCCTCTCCCCGTGCTCGCCTACGTGGCCGCGCTGTCCGTGCTGCTCACCTTTACCCACGAGTGGTCGCAGCCGATGACCGGTGTCCTGGTGTGTCTCTACACCGCGGCCAGCCTCGCGACCGACCGCTGGGTGGCCCGTGCCGGCCTCGCGGTCGCCCTGGCCTCGACGCTGACGAGCACGACCGTGAACCTCGGGCACCTGGGGGCGGACGCCGTCTTCCCGGTCGCGCTCGTCGGCGTCATCACCGTGGTGGTCTGGTTGTTCGGGCGGCGCGAGCACCTCGCCCGCGCGACGGCCGCCGGGCTGCGCGACCGGCTCGAGGAGCACGGCGAGGAGGCCGCCCTCCAGGAACGCCGGCGGATCGCCCGGGAGCTGCACGACATACTCGCCCACTCGGTGAGCGCCATGATGATGCAGGCCGCCGGCGCCAAGGCGATCACCCACGGGGCGCGCCAGGACGCCCCCGACGACCACCGGCTGGCGACGGTCGAGCGGGCGCTGTCCACGATCGAGAACACCGGCTCCCAGAGCATGCGCGAGCTGCACCGGCTGCTCAGCGCGCTGCGCGGCGACGGGTCCGAGCCGGACGTCGACGGCCTGCCGAGCTCGCAGCCCGGGCTGGGCGACGTCGAGCGGCTCGCCGAGCTCACCCGGCAGAGCGGCCTGGTCGTCGAGCTGCACACCTCCGGCGTGGCCTCGAGGGTGGACCCGTCGGTCGGGCTGGCCGCCTACCGCGTGGTGCAGGAGGCCCTCGCCAACGCGATGAAGCACGCCGGCCGCGGCGGTGTCGTCGACGTCTTCCACAGCTGGCAGCCCGACCGGCTCCAGCTGCAGGTGCGCACGCGCAACGGCCACGAGGGGACCCTGCCGACCGTGCACGGCTCCGGCACCGGGCTGCTCGGGCTGCGCGAGCGCGTCGAGCTGATGGGCGGCACCTTCGACTCCGGGACGGTCGGCGAGGAGTTCGTGACCACCGCCGTGCTCCCGCTGACCACCTCGCCGCACGCCGCACGGGTCGGCGGCAGCTCCCCGGCCCGGACGCAGGTGCGCCGCGACGGCACGGACGGCCGGATCGCCCGGTCCGGCGCGGGCGGGGGCGGCTGATGCTGCGGGTGGTGGTCGCCGACGACCAGCGGGAGGTCCGCGACGGCCTGGCGATGATGCTGTCGGCCGAGCCGGACATCTCCCTGGTCGGTCTGGCCGAGGACGGCGTCCAGGCGGTGGCCATGGCCCAGCGCGAGCGTCCCGACGTCGTCGTCATGGACGTGCGCATGCCCGGCATCGACGGCATCGAGGCGACGCGCAGGATCACCGCCGACCGCGACGACCCCGACGCCGTCACCGCGGTGCTCGTCATCACCACCTTCGACCACGACGAGACGCTCTACGGGGCGCTGCGGGCCGGCGCCTCCGGCTTCATGCTCAAGCACGCGGCGCCCGCGGTCCTCGCCGAGGCCGTGCGGGCGGTCGGCGAGGGCGGGGCCTGGATCGACTCCACGGTCGCGCCCAGGGTCGTCGACCGGCTGCGCGCCACGGCGCCGGTCGACGCCACCGGGCGCCCCACCCTGGAGAACCTCTCCCGTCGCGAGATCGAGGTCCTGCGCCACATGGGCAGCGCCCCCACCAACAGCGAGCTCGCGGCCCAGCTGTTCGTCTCCGAGTCGACGATCAAGACGCACATCTCGCGGCTGCTCATGAAGACCGGGTCGCACGACCGGGCCCAGCTGGTCGCCCTCGCCTACCGCTCCGGACTCGTCCGGCCCTGAGCGAGCTCCCCGGTCGCTACCGACTTTTCCCCACTTCGCGGGACGACGCGCCCGCTGCGGCCACCCGGCGGCAGGAGATCGTCCGGCCCCCGGACGGATCGGCCGTAAACCCTGTCTGACCTGCATGGACGACGTCATCAGGACCTCCTGGAGCACCCCATACTTGACCTCGTGACCACCACCATCGGACTCCTCGGCACCGGGCGCCTCGGCTCGGCGATCCGGGACGCCGCTGCCGCCGAGACGGACCTCGAGGTCCGCTGGGCGGTCGGCCGCGGGCCGGTCCCGGAGGAGCCCGTGGACGTCGCGGTCGACGTGAGCACCGCCGCCGCCGTCCCGGCGCACCTGGCCTGGGCGCAGCGCACCGGCACCCCCATCGTGGTCGGCACCACCGGCTGGGACCCCGCGCTGCTGGACGACCTCGGGCCCGGGGCCCGCGTGCTGGTCGCCCCCAACTTCTCCGTCGGCGTCGCCCTGGTGCGCCGGCTGGCCCGCGTGCTCGGGGGGTATGCCGCGCACTCCCCCGTCCCCGTCGACCTCGCGGTCACCGACACCCACCACCGGAACAAGGTCGACGCCCCCAGCGGCACCGCGCTCGCCCTGCGCGAGGCCCTGGCCGAGGGGGCCGGCCGCCCGGTCGGCGCCGTGCAGACCACCAGCCTGCGGGTCGGCTCCGTCGTCGGCGACCACGAGGTCGTGGCCGCCTCGGAGCTGGAGACCATCACCCTGCGCCACAGCGCGCACGGGCGTGACCTGTTCGCCACCGGCGCGCTCACCGCGGCGCGCTGGCTCCTGGGACGCCCCCGCCCGGGCGTCCACACCCTCGACGACCTCGCCGAGGACCACCTGCACGCCCTGCTCGTCTCCTCCTGCGGGCAGGGCGCACCCGTCGGCGCCCCGGCCCCCGCCTGAGCGCCACCGTCGAAGAAGCACCGAGAAGTAGAACCGAGAAGAAGAGAGCACGACATGTCCACCACCGCGGCCCCGCACACTCCCGGCGGCACCCCCTTCACCGGCCTGAGCGTCGCCCTGGCGACGCCCTTCCTGGCCGGCGTCGGCGCGGACGGGGACGGGCGGAAGCCGGGGGTGGACCACGCCGCGTTCGGGCGGCTGCTCGAGCACGTCCTCGCCGGCGGGCAGGGCGTGGACCACCTGGTCGTCCTCGGCTCCACCGGGGAGGCGGCCACGGTCGACGACGTGGAGCGGCACGCGCTCGTGCGCCAGGCGGTCGAGGCCGCCCGCGCCCACGACCCGCGCGTCCGGGTGGTCGTCGGCACCGGCCACAACGACACGGCGCGCGCCTGCGAGCTGTCCGCCCAGGCGGTGGCGGCGGGCGCCGACGGTCTGCTCGTGGTGACCCCCTACTACAACAAGCCGCAGGTGGCCGGGCTCGTCGCCCACTACCGGGCGGTGGCGCAGGCCGTGCCCGGGACGCCGATCATCGCCTACAACGTCCCGGGACGGACCGGCCTCAACCTGACCCCCGAGGCCATGCGTGCCCTGTGGGAGGTGGAGCAGGTCGTGGCGCTCAAGGAGTCCTCCGGCGACGTGCGGCAGATGGCGCGGCTGTGCCAGGAGGCCCCCGCCGGCCGGGCGGTCCTCGCCGGCGACGACGACCTCGCGCTGCCGGCCATCGCGGTCGGCGCCCGCGGCCTGGTCTCCGTGGTGGCCAACCTCGCTCCGGTCGAGACCGCCGAGCTGGTCCACGCGGCCCTCGCCGACGACCTGTGCACAGCCCG
>QEUR01000250.1 GCA_003577095.1 Acidobacteriota bacterium | reverse complement strand
GCAACCTGTCGGTGCAGGAGCGCCGGCGCGCCGTCGCCGAGGCCGCCGGGATCGAGGTGGCCGCGCTCGACGCGCTCGACCCGGGCGCCTTCGACCTCGACGCGGCCGCCACCATGAGCGAGAACGTCGTCGGCACCTTCTCCCTGCCGATGGGGGTCGCCGCCAACCTGGTCGTCAACGGGCGTGACGTCCTGGTGCCGATGGTCACCGAGGAGGCCTCGGTCGTGGCCGCGGCGAGCAACGGCGCCCGGATGGCCCGCGTCCTCGGTGGCTTCCGCACCACCAGCACCGGCCCGGTCATGCAGGCCCAGGTCCAGCTCGTCGACGTCGTCGACCCGCACGCGGCGCGGCTGCGGATCCTCGAGGCCCGCGAGGAGCTGCTCGCGCTCGCCGAGGCCCAGGACCCGCGCCTGGCCGAGGTCGGCGGGGGCGTGCGCGACCTGGTCGTCCGGGTCGTGGACGCCCAGGACGAGAGGTACGTGGTGGCGCACCTGGTCGTCGACGTCCGCGACGCGATGGGCGCCAACGCGGTGAACACCATGGCCGAGGCGGTCGCCGACCGGGTGGCCGAGCTCGGCGGTGGCCGCGCCGTGCTGCGGATCCTGACCAACAAGGCCGACCTGCGCCTGGCCCGCGCCCGGGCCGTCTGCGACGCGGAGACGCTCGGCGGGCAGCAGGTCGTCGACGACATGGTCCACGCCTACCGGCTCGCCGCCGCCGACCCCTACCGGGCCGCGACCCACAACAAGGGGATCATGAACGGCGTCAGCGCCGTCGTGCTCGCCACCGGCAACGACACCCGCGCGGTCGAGGCGGGGGCGCACTCGCACGCGGTCTCCCCGGAGGGGCGCTACACCTCGCTGTCGACCTTCGAGAAGGACGCCGACGGCAACCTGGTGGCGACCCTGGAGCTGCCGATGCCCGTCGGCCTCGTCGGCGGCGCCACCAGGACCCACCCCGGGGCCCAGGCCGCCGTCGCGATGATCGGCGCCGGGTCGGCGGCCGAGCTGGCCGAGGTGATCACCGCCGTCGGGCTGGCCCAGAACATCGCCGCCCTGCGGGTGCTGGCCAGCGAGGGCGTCCAGCGCGGGCACATGTCGCTGCACGCCAAGAACATCGCCGTCGCCGTGGGCGCCGAGCCGCACGAGGTCGGCCCGCTCGTCGAGCGCCTGGTGGCCGAGAAGGCGTTCCGGCACGACCGCGCCGAGCAGGTGCTCGCCGAGCTGCGCGGCACCCGGTGAGCACCGGCACGACGACGGTCCGCCGCGGCGGGCCGGGGGAGCCCTGATGGCGCGCTACCTGGAGGTGTGGGGCGACACGGTCGACTCGCGGCACATGGCGCTCTCGGTGGCGCTCGGGGCAGGCATCGCCGCGCCGACCTTCCTGCTCGCCCGGTGGGTCTTCTCCCGCACCGTGGACGACCAGACCCTCGCCGGCTCCTACGCCCTCCTGCTCGGCCTGGCTGGCTGCGTCCTGGCCGCGGTCGTCGCCGCCCGCCTGTTCCCGCCGAAGCGGGTCGTCCGGGAGAGCAGCGCCACCCTGGAGAGCCGGCAGGAGGCCCTCGACTCGATCGCCGCCCAGGGCGGCGAGTGGACCGACCCGGCCGGGCTGGCGCCGCAGGTGCAGCAGGAGCTGCGCCAGCTCGGGCTCTACGAGGTCCTGGTGGAGGCGCACGAGCAGTCGCGCGCCCGGTCGGCGGAGGACGGCGCCGCCGGGGAGAGGGGCACGCCGTGACCGAGATGCTCGTCTGGGCGCTGGGCATGGCCCTGCTGGCCGCCGTCGTCTTCGCCGCGCTCGGCCTGGTCTCCGGGACCGACGAGACCGCGGTCATCGCCCCCATCACCCTGCTCGTGGTGCTCCTGGGGGTCCCGCCCGCCGGCGTCTTCGCCTTCTTCATGGCGGCGGTGATCGCCAAGCACATCACCCACGCCATCCCGACCACGCTGCTCGGCATCCCCGGCGACACGATGGCGGTGCCGATGCTGCCCGACGCCCAGCAGCTGCGCGAGCTCGGCGCGCCGCACGTCGCGCTGCGCAAGGCGATCTCCGGCGGCGTGCTGTCGGCCTTCCTCGCGGTGCCCCTGGCGGTGCTCTTCGCCACCCTGCTCTCGCCGGTCGCCGACGAGATCGGCGAGCTGGCCCCGTGGATCTTCCTGGCGGCCTCGGTGCTCATCGCCTTCACCTCCAGGGGCAGGTGGGCGGCGGTGGTGGCGCTGGTGCCCTTCGTGCTGCTCGTCGTGGGGCTCAACAGCTTCGTCTCGGGCCAGCTGGGCCACGGCCTGAGCATCAGCTTCTTCCTCGGCATCGCCACCGGCCCGCTGGTCGCCGACCTCTTCCTGGCGATGTCCCCCGTCGGCCGCACGGTGCTGCAGCGCGAGGGCCCGGCCACCTTCGATTTGGCGCCGGACGTGCGGACCTGGGGGCGCGGCATACCCAACCCGCTGAAGGTGCTGGACCGCAAGCAGACCGCCTACACCGCCGCGGCCGCGACGATCTCCAGCGCGACCTTCGTGTTCTCCCCGGTGGCGATGACCGTGCTCATGGGCGAGCTGGCGGGCTCCCGGATCCGGAACGGCTACCACCGGCTCACCACGATGATGTCGGTGCGCAACGGGACGACCGAGTCGACCTACATCGCCGAGACGATGATCCCGCTGATCGCGCTCGGGCTGCCGCTGTCGCCGATGGCGGCCGGCCCGGCGGCGCCGCTGTTCAACGCCCCGCCGGTCTACACCGTCGACGCAGAGACCGGCGCGACGCACAACCTGCACGACCTGCTCACCACGCCGCAGTTCCTCGTCATCGGGCTGATCTCGGTGACGATCGCCTCGCTGGTGGCCTACCCGTTCGCGATGACCCACGCCCACCGCGCCGCCTCGTGGGTGATGCGCACCGTCTCGCACGAGGCGATCATCGGCGCCTTCGCCGGGCTGATCCTGGTGATCTGCCTCTACGAGGGAGGGCTGCTCGCGGTCATGGTCACGCTCACCGTCGGCCTGGTCGGCGGCCTGATGAACCGCTCCTTCGGCGTCCACACCGGCGTGCAGTTCATGGGCTACTACACCGCGGTGCTGACCGTGCCGGCGATCCTCGCGCTGCTCTGAGCCGTCAGGCGCGGGTGACCCGCAGCACGCGGAAGCCCTTGGCGGTCCCCGCGCGGTCGACCGTCACGGGGGCCATCAGGTCGGGCAGGGTGCGCGCCAGCCAGGCCTGGAGGCTGTCGCCCCCGAGGTTCTTGCTCACCACCAGGTATGCCGTGCCGCCCGCCGCCAGCCTCGGGAGCCAGGTGGTGAGCATCTCGTGCAGGACCGTCTTGCCGACCCGGATCGGCGGGTTGGACCAGATGAGGTCGTAGACCGTCCCCGGGTCGACCTCGCCGGGCGTCGAGGCGACCAGGTTGGTGCAGCCGAGCGCCTCGGCGTTGCGCCGGCACAGGTCCAGCGCGCGCTCGTTGACGTCCACCGCGCGGACGGTCGCGCCCGGGGACTCCAGCGCCAGGGTCAGCGCGAGCGGACCCCAGCCGCAGCCCAGGTCCAAGAAGGTGCCCTCCGCCGGCGGTGCCGGGACCTCGTCGAGCAGCACCCGCGTGCCCCGGTCCACGCCGTCGGGGGAGAAGACGCCGCCGGCGGTGACGACCTCGACGTCGCGGCCGGCCAGCCGCACGGTGGTGCGGCGCAGCTCCCCGTCGGAGGCGGGCCGGGCGGTGAAGTAGTGCTCCTGGGACACGGCGGGAGTCTAGTGACTGCTGCGGCCCCGCCCACGCCTCGGATCTGCCTCCTCGTGCCGGAGCCAGTCAGGTGCGCATCGGGCAAAGTTGCACATTGCGCAATCAATGTGCTTCCCTGTGGGGGTTCGTCCCCTCACCCCGATCGAGAGGCACCCTTCGTGTCCACGCTGCTCGCGCGCCTCGGCGCCGGCTCCTTCCGTCACCGCATCGTGGTCCTGCTGCTGTGGGCGCTCGTCCTGGGCGGGGTGATCGGCCTGGCGCGCACAGCCGACACCCAGGTCTCCACGAGCGTCGCCGTCGACGGCACCCCGGCGCAGGAGGTGCTCGACCAGGTCCAGGTGGAGCTTCCCGAGGCAGCGGGCACCCAGGGCACCGTCGTCTTCCGGGCGAAGGACGGGCGCGTCGACGATGGGCCGGCTACCGACGCGGTCGTCGCGGCGCTGGAGGCCGGGGTGGCCACCGGCTACGTCGTCGACCGGCACGCGATGCGCGCCGACCAGGAGGCCGAGCTGCGCGCGCGGGCGACCGAGACCGCCACCGAGAAGACCGGCGAGGAGATCACCAGGCAGCTGGAGCTCCTGAGCGAGGGGCTCCGCGGGGTCGACCAGACCGTCCAGGGGCGCTCCGAGGACGTCGCGGTCCAGCTCGCGGTGCTCGCCGCCGGCCAGCCGCCGCAGCTCCAGCCCTGGCAGCAGGAGCAGCTCGCGGGCCAGGGTGGCCCGTCCACGCCCATGGGGCCGGTCCAGCTGCGCCCCGCGTTGGAG
>QEUR01000249.1 GCA_003577095.1 Acidobacteriota bacterium | reverse complement strand
GACCGCGACCGGCACGAGCAGGTAGCCGACCTGGCTGACCGTGGACCAGCCCAGCAGGCGCCGCGGGTCGCTCTGCCAGTAGGCGGCGAGGTTGCCCAGCGTCATGCTGGCCACGGCCAGCAGCGCGACCAGCAACGGCCACGCCAGGGTGTCGGGAAGCATCGTGACGAGCCGGTATGCCGCGATGACCGCCCCGATCTTGGGCACGGTGGTGAGGAAGGCTGCGACGGCTCCGCCGGCACCTTGGGCCGCGTCGGGGACCCAGAAGTGCCCAGGGGCTCCGCCGGCCTTGAACAGCAGCCCGCCCAGCACTGCCACGACGCCCGCGGCGACCACCCCCGCGGGTGCGTCGGCGAGCCGGTCGGTCAGCTCGGCGTAGGACGTGGTCGCTGACACACCGTAGAGCAGCGTGACCCCGGTCAGCAGGAGGATGCCGAAGAGGGCACCCAGCAGGTAGGTCTTCATGGCTGCCTCGGCGCTCAGGGGCGTGCGGGCGATGCCGATCAGGCCGTAGAGGGGGACGCTGGCCAGGAGGAACCCGACGGTCACGACGAGCAGGTCCCCTGCACCGGCCAGGATCAGGGTGCCGGTGGTGGAGAACAGCAGCAGCGCGTAGGTCTCGCTCTCCCGCGGGGTGCCGGCGATCTCGTCGGAGGCCAGCGCCAGCACGACGATCGTGCCGAGCGCGGCGACGATCCGGGCGATGCCGGTGGTGGTGTCGACGGTGAAGGTGCCTTCCATCGCCACCTGCGCCGGGCCGGGCAGGTCGAGGGCGGCCAGGGCGGCCGCCACGAGCAGGGCGGCCGCGGCCACGGCACGGGTAATCCACTGGCGGGTCCGCGCCAGGAAGGACCCGCCCAACAGGGCCGCGAGCCCGCCAAGGAACAGCACGATCTCCGGTGCGAGCAGGGCCGGTCGCATGGCCATGGCCTCCACCGCGGCCTACCTCCCCACGAGCTGGACGACGACCTGCGCCGCGGGCTCGATCACGTCGAGCAGCGGGCGCGGGAGGATCCCGATGAGCAGCGAGAGTGTCAACAGGGC
The DNA here is from genome assembly GCA_003577095.1 of Acidobacteriota bacterium. GTDB lineage: Bacteria > Actinomycetota > Actinomycetes > Actinomycetales > Dermatophilaceae > Ornithinicoccus. The sequence goes on along the minus strand of QEUR01000249.1, from coordinate 3,587 downwards.
AGTGATGGGCCACAGCTCGGCGGGCCGCAGGTCGCCGAAACCGATGGAAGCGCCCTGCGTGGCGCCGGTGAAGATGCGTTGCAGCGCCCGCAGGAACAGTGCGGCGGTGACGAGGATCCCCACCAGCGCGACCGCGGTGACCGGTGCTGCGGCGATGCTGCCGGTGAACATCTGGAACTCGGCGATGAAGCCGGACAGACCGGGCAGACCGAGCGAGGCGAACGCGCCCACGGCGAACAGCGCCGCCATCCTGGGGGCAGGACCGGCCAGACCGCCGTAGAAACCCATGTCGTAGGTGCCGGCCCGCTCCCACATCACCCCCGCGATCAGGAACAGGGCAGCGGTGATCAGTCCGTGGCTGACCATCTGGGTGACGGCACCGGTGACCGCTACGGAGCGCGCCTGCGCGGTGTCGCCGGCGACGATCCCGGCGGCGCCGACGGCCAGGACGACGTAGCCCATGTGGTTGACCGAGGTGTAGGCGACCATGCGCTTGAAGTCGGTCTGGGCCAGCGCGACCAGGGCGCCGTACACGACCGAGACGATACCGACGACGACGACAACCCAGGCCCAGGCCCGCCAAGCCTCGGGCAGCATCGGCATCGCGATCCGCACAAACCCGTAGGTGCCCATCTTGAGCAGGACGCCGGCCAGGACGGCCGAGCCGATGGCGGGGGCGTCGGTGTGCGCCGGGGGGAGCCAGGTGTGGAACGGCACCGTGGGTGTCTTGACGGCCAGCCCGAGCAGGATCGCAGCCAGCACCAGCGCCCCGGCGGTCGAGGACCCCGCCAGCGGGGTTTGCTCGGCCAACTCGACCATGTCGAAGGTGTGCGGGTCGGCGGCGACGTAGAGGCCGATGAAGCCGGCGAGCAGGGCCAGGGAGCCCAGGAAGGTGTAGAGGAAGAACTTCAGCGCGGACCGGCCGGCGTCCCCGTGGCCCCACCCGGCGATCACGAAGTACATGCCGACGATGGACAGGTCGAAGAAGAGGAAGAACAGGATCAGGTCGGCGGCGACGAACAGGCCCAGGCTCACGCTCTGCAGGAACAGGAACAGCGCCGCCTGGGCTCGTGGCCGGTCGCTGCTGCGCAGCGCAAAGACCGCGCAGGCCAGGAAGACCACTGCTGTCATCGCCACCAAAGGCAGGGACAGCCCGTCCACACCGACGTGGTAGCTGCTGTTCACCCCGGGGATCCACTCAGCGCGTTCCTCGAACGCGAGCCGACCCGCCACCGGGGGTTCGTAGGTCAGCCACAGCGCTGCGACGAGCGCCAGGTCGAGCGCGGCGACGATCACCCAGACCCACCGTGCCGCACCGTCGCCCAGCCTCGACAGGGCCATCAGGGCCAGCGCGGCGGCCAGGGGCAGGAAGACGATCAGACTGAGCACGTTCACCTCACCGTGAGCAGGAGCAGGACGCCGACCGCGAGGACCGCGACGGCCTGGACGTAGTAGTGGTGCACCTGCCCGCTCTGCGGGCGACGCGCCAGCCGACCGAGCTGGCGCACCCGGGCCGCGAGCTGCTCCACGGCCCCGTCGAGCCACCGGTCGTCCGCACGCCCGGCGCGCTGCGCCGCCTCCACGCTCGCCCGCGAGCCGGACTCCACGGCACCGTCGAGCACCCGGTCGTCAAACCTCGCCGCCCGGCGCGCCACACCGAGGGCGCCCGCTGCGGACCCGGTCACGACCCGGTCCAGGACCCGGTCGTCGAAGCGTGCCAGCACCTGCGCCAGCGCCAGGGTGGGCCGGACGACGACGGCCCGGGTCGCCGGCTCCAGGCTGAGCCAGTCCCGCGCCCACCCGGGCCGGGGCGCAGGACGCCACCAGATGAGGGCCAGCACCGTCAGCGCGATCCCCGCCGACACGACCATCTCCACGGGGGTGGGGTGCAGCGGTTCCTCCCCGAGCGCGCGGGCGAGGGTGTCGCCCACCGGCGGCAGCGCGAGCACGCCCAGGACCAGCGCACCCACGGCGAGCACGACCATGGGAGCGCGCTCGAGCACCCCGACGTGGCCGGTGCCGCGCTCCTCCTCGCCCAGATGCCCCTCGACCAGGGCGCGCTCGGCGGCGGGGACGTGCCGCCAGACCGCGACCAGGATCTTGCCGGCGTAGGCGGCCGACAGGGCGGCAGCGGCCAGGCCGACCGCATACAACCAGGGTGAGCGCGTCAAGGCCGCGGCCAGGACCGTGTCCTTGGTCGCCCACAGCGCCAGGGGCGCGACCCCGGCCAACGAGAGGATCCCGATCGTGCTGGCCCACCCGACCAGCGGCCAGCGCCGGCCGACCCCGCGCAGGCCGGTCAGGTGCTTGGTGCCCAGCGCGGTGAGCCAGGCCCCGGCGGCCAGGAAAAGCAGCGCCTTGGTCGAGGCGTGCGCCACGAGGTGTGCCGCGCCGCCGCTGACCGAGCCCAGCCCGGCACCCATCACCACGAAACCGAGCTGGGCCGAGGTGGAGGCCGCGAGCAGCTGCTTGAGGTCCTGCTGGGCCAGGGCGACCGCGCCGAGCAGCAACGCGGTCACTGCGCCGGCCCAGGCCGCGGCCGGCGCGGCCCAACCCGTGGAGGCGAGCAACGGCTCGGTGCGCAACAGCAGGTAACCGCCCATGGCGACCATGGCGGCCGAGTGCAGCAGCGCACTGACCGGGCTCGGGCCCTCCATCGCCCGGGACAGCCAGAACGCGAACGGCAGCTGGGCCGCCTTGCCCAGCGCCGCGACCAGGACACCGGCCGCCACCACGTGCCGCCACCCCTCGCTACCCTCAGGCAGGTCGGCCAGCGTCAGTCCGGCTCCACCGGCCAGGGCCGCCCCGGCCGCGAGGTAGAGGCCGACGTCGGCCGCCCGGGTGGTGACGAACGCGGTGATCCCGGCGGAGACCCGGCGCTGCTCGCGCCACCAGAACCCGATCAGCGCGAACGACGTCGCGCCCATGACCTCCCAGGCGAACAGCAGCGCTGGCAGCGTCTGCGCGGTGGAGGTCACCAGCGCGCTGGAGGCGAAGACGAGCATGAGCCCGTGGAACCGTGCCCGCGACCGCCGGATCTCACCGGCCGAGAAGACGAGCACCAGCAGGGTGACGACCGCCACGGTGGGCACCACCAGCGCGGACAGCGCGTCCACGCCGAGGGCCAGGTCGCTGCCGGCCATGAACCGCACCGACACCTGCGGGCGGGACAGGGCCACGAGCAGCGACAGGGCAGCGGTGAGGCCGGCCGTGCCCAGGGACAGGGGCACCGCGGCACGCTCGAGACGCGAGAGGGCCAGGACGCCGCCGACGACCGCGGGCAGCAGCACGAGCAGCCACAGGGCGGCCTGGGCCATCGACGGGCTCACCGGGACAGGTCCGTCGCCATGTCGGTCATGTCGGCCTGCCGCTCACGGTGCAGCAGGGTCGCGACCGCGAAACCCATCGCCATCTCCAGGGTCATCGCCGCGATCACCACCAGGAGCAGGACCTGCCCGGTCGGGGCGGGAGCCAGGAACCACCAGAACCCCGCGGCGGCCAGGATGACCGCGTTGATCATCAGCTCCAGGCCCATCATCACCATCACCACGACCTGCTGGGAGATCGCGCCGTACAGACCGACGCAG
>QEUR01000248.1 GCA_003577095.1 Acidobacteriota bacterium | reverse complement strand
GGCGGGCCGCCGCGGAGTGCCGCGAGGCCGCCACCGGCGCGGTGATCTTCACCCGGGCCGACGAGGCCCGGGCCGCCGCCGTGCTCGCCGAGCTGCCGGACGCCCTGCACGTGCCGGAGGCGGGCCTGCTGGTGTGGCCGGCGCAGCCGCCGGAGCCGACCGGAGGCCTGGTGGTCGTGCTCAGCGCCGGCACCTCCGACCTGCCGGTGGCGCGCGAGGCCGAGCTGACCGCCCGGCACCTGGGGCGGCGCACCCGCCTGGTGGTGGACGTCGGCGTGGCCGGGCTCCACCGGGTCCTGGGTCACCTGGACCTGCTGCGCTCGGCGCGTGCGGTTGTGGTCGCCGCCGGCATGGACGGCGCGCTGCCGTCGGTGGTGGCCGGCCTGGTCCCGGCACCGGTCGTCGCCGTCCCGACCTCCGTCGGCTACGGCGCGAACCTCGGCGGCGTGGCGGCCCTGCTCACCATGCTCAACAGCTGCGCCCCGGGCGTGGCCGTGGTCAACATCGACAACGGCTACGGGGCCGGGCACCTCGCCGCTCAGATCGCCGCGCCGGACTCCCAGCCCTCGGCCTGAGCGGCGCCCTCCGCGGCGCGCAGCACCACCCGCAGCGGCACGCCGAGCCGCAGCGCGACCTCCCGGCAGTCCTCCAGCTCCGGGGTGACCGACAGGACCAGCCCGTCCCGGCTGCCGATCTTGACCCGGACCTGCTCCCCCAGCGCCGTGACCTCCCGCCAGGTCCGCTCCAGCACGCTGCGGCGGACCTCGTGCCACCGCACGCCGAGGGTCGTGGTGTGCGCCATCAGCACCTGGACGACGGTCGCCCGGCCCTCCGGGCGGGCCAGGGCGGTGACGACGGTGCCGGGCCGTCCCTTCTTCATCAGGACCGGTGCGGTCCAGGCGTCCAGGGCACCCTGGCCGAGGAGCTCCTCGAGCACCGCCGGCCAGACCCGCGGGTCGAGGTCGTCGACCGTCGCGGCCACCTCGACCAGCGTCTCCTCCCCGACGTCGGGCCCGGCCTGCGCCGGGGCCGGGTCGTGCAGCACCACCCGCGTGACGTTGGCCCGGTCCGGCACCTCGCGCGCCCCGGCCCCCGCACCCACCGCGCGCACCCGACCGGCGGGCCCCGCTGCGTGACCCGAGCCGAGCGCGGCGAGCAGGGCCACGCCGGTCGGCGTCGCGCACTCCCCCACCAGCAGGTCGTCGTCGGCGACCTGGAGGGAGCTGCGCGCGAGCACCCCGAGCACGGCGGGCACCGGCACGGGCATGCGCCCGTGCCGGGTCAGCACGGTCCCGGACCCGAGCCCGACCGGGCCGCAGGTCACCCGCTCCACGCCGAGGTCGGCCAGCGCCGCGCAGACGCCCACCACGTCGGCGACCGAGTCCCACCCCCCGACCTCGTGGAAGTGCACCTCCTCGACCCCGACGCCGTGCGCCTGCGCCTCGGCCCGGGCGAGCAGCCCGAAGACCGCCAGCGCGTCCTCCCGGACAGCCGCCGCCAGGTCGGCGGAGACGATCCGGGCCCGCAGGTCGGCCCAGGAGCGCTCCGGCGACGGGCCCTGGTGCGTCACGACCGCGCGGGTCGCCGCGAGGCCCGCACGCACGACGTCCTCGGTGTCGATCGCGGCCTCCCCCGGCAGGACCGCGGCGACGGCGACGCGCACCGCCCCCAGGTCCGCGCCCGCGCCGAGGAGCGCGCCCAGCAGCATGTCGCCGGCGACTCCGGCGGAGGCGTCGATCCACGCGTGGGCACTCACGAGCGTGACCCTACGCTGTGCGCATGCACCTCGACCCCTCCGACCTGCTGCCCCTCCGGGACCCCCACCTCACCGGCGACCTGCGCTCGTGGCGGGACGTCGAGCTGCCCGGCCTGGACCGCCGCGCGGAGATCTACGTCTGGCTCCCGCCGGGCTACGACGACGGCGACGACCGCTACCCCGTCCTCTACCTCCACGACGGCGACAACATGTTCCTGCCGCAGCGCGCCTTCGGGGGCGTGGCGTGGGACGTGGACCGGGCGATGAGCGCCCTGGCGGGCGACGGCATACCCGCGATCGTGGTGGCGGTCCCCTGCCACCCGACGGCCCGTGGCGACGAGTACGTGCCCCATGGGGACCCGCGGCTCGGCGGCGGGCGGGCCGCCGACTACGCCACCTTCCTGGCCGACCACCTCAAGCCGGCCGTCGACGGCGTGCTGCGCACCCGACCGGGGCGGGAGGACACCCTGGTGGCGGGCAGCTCGCTGGGCGGCCTCGTCAGCGCCTACCTGTGGACCGAGCGGCCGGAGGTCTTCGGCGGCGCGGGCATGTTCTCGCCGGCCTACTACTGGCCGACGGAGGAGCTCGGGGAGCGGTGCCTGCGCGACGTCGAGGACGCGCTGCGCACCGGTCTCCCGGACGAGGGCACCCGCCTCTACCTCGACGTCGGCGGCCGCGAGCACCACCTGGACCGGCACGTCGAACGGCTCTACGTGGAGCACGCCGAACGTCTCCTGGACGTCGTGCGGGAGACCGGAGTCCCGGTGCGCTACGTCTACGACTCGCAGGGCTACCACTTCGAGACGGCGTGGGCGGAGCGCTTCCCCGCGGCGGCCGCCTGGCTGCTCCGCGGGTATGCCGTCGCGCCGCCGGCCTACGTGCTCGCCGACCTCGCCGCCGGAGCCGGTTCCGCGGAGCACCTCGGGTGAGCGTGCCGGACGCGGCCGTCGTCACCGTCTCCCCGGACCCGGACCGGCGCACCGGGGCCAACCTGCTGCTGGTGCTCACCGCGGCGATCTGGGGGCTGGGCTTCGTCGCCCAGCGCCTCGGGGCCGACCACATGGGGGCGCTGAGCTTCAACGCCGCCCGCTTCGCGATCGGCGCGGTCTCGCTGCTGCCGCTGATCTGGTGGTTCGCGGCCAGGGAGCGGCGCGCGCCGCTCGTGGTCCCGGGGCCGCCGGCCGGCGAGGTCTACGACGAGGAGCCGCCGCGCGTCGGCGCCGCCCGCTCACCGCTGCTGCCCGGGCTGGCCGCCGGTGCCGTGCTCTTCACCGCGGCCTCGCTGCAGCAGCTCGGCCTGGCGAGCACCACGGCGGGCAAGGCCAGCTTCGTGACCGGCCTCTACATCGTCCTGGTGCCGGTGCTCGGGCTCGCCGTCGGCCACCGGGCGACGCGGGCGGTCTGGGTCGGTCTCGGCATCGCCGTGCCGGGTCTCTACCTGCTCAGCATGACCGAGGACCTCACGATCGCCGCCGGCGACCTGCTGGTGCTGGTCGGTGCCTTCTTCTGGGCGCTGCACATCCTGGTGATCGACCACTTCGTGCGCACCGTCGACGCCCTGCGGCTGTCCGCGGCGCAGTTCGCCGCCTGCGCGCTGCTGTCCGCCGGCGGTGCCCTGCTCCTGGAGGACCGGCCCTTCTCCGGTCTCGGCCCGGCGCTGTGGGCGGTGCTCTACGGCGGACTGTTCGCCGTCGGCGTCGCCTACACCCTCCAGGTGGTCGCGCAGCGGCACGCCAAGGCCTCGCACGCGGCCCTGCTGCTGAGCCTGGAGTCCGTCTTCGGGGCGCTCGGCGGCTGGCTGCTGCTGGACGAGGTGATGAGCCCGCGGATGCTCCTCGGGTGCGTGCTGATGATGACCGGGATCGTGGTCTCGCTGCGCGGCACGGAGTCGACGCACGAGGCCTGAGAGGCGCCCGACGTCGGGCGTGCATGCCGGACCCGGGGCGTGAAGAGCGACTCCGGGCATGCCTGTTGCCCGGCCGGTGTGGGGCCGGGTCGGGGCGGGAGAGTCATAGGTGCCAGGTGACGACGTCCCCGACCACGGTCGCGGTCAGGTCTCTGTCGTGGACGACGGTGTGGTGTCGGGGGCAGAGCAGGACCAGGAAGAGGATGTCGGTGTCACCGGCACGGCACCACCAGATGAGGTGGTGGGCCTCGCACCAGGTGCCGGGCACGCTGCACCCCGGGAACGTGCACCGCCGATCGCGGACCAGGAGGGCCTTGAACTGGCCCGGGCTGGCGAGGCGCCTGGTGCGGCCCAGGTCCAGCGGTTCGCCCATCGGCCCCAGGACGACGGGGGTCAGGTCCCCGATGCACGCATACCGCCCCGCGGCCTTGGCGGTGAACCTGGCCCGGCCGGTCGCGGCGTCGGCGGTGCCGGCCGGTTCCCCGGTGGCCGGGTCGGTCTTGACGGTGATGATCACCGAGGCGCGGGCATTGGAGGCCGGCGCGCCGGGGTTCGCCAGCCCCCTAGACAGGACGGTCATGACGGCGTCGTAGGCCCGCTGGTCCGCATCCCGGGGGTCCTTGCCGCCGTCGGGTGCCGGGACGGGCGCGGCCAGGGGCCCGTTGATGATGCCCTCGAGCATCGCGGCGTCGGCGTCCGGGGCGTCCAGCACGAACCGGGTCATGCCCTCACCCAACCGGTGGCAGCGCACGGAGCGCAGCGCCCGCGGGACCGGGTCGGGCCGGTCCTTCTCGTCAGGGTCCTTCCCGCCGTCGTCGGGGGCCTCGTCGAGCAGGTCGGTCAGCAGCCGGTGGCAGACCCGGCCCAGGTCGGCGTCGCTGATCTTCTCGCTGCACGCCGCACCGGTCGCAATCGCCGCGTAGGCCTGCGCCCGGTCCGGGTCCAGAGCCCGGCCCAGGCGCAGCATCACCTTGGCCACCCGCCCGGCCCGGGCCAGCGACGTCCGACCCTCCCGCACCGC
>QEUR01000002.1 GCA_003577095.1 Acidobacteriota bacterium | reverse complement strand
TAGGAGCGGCCGAAGTAGGTGAAGAGGAAGTCGGAGTAGTACTTGATGCCGTGGTAGCTGGTGAGGACGACGGCGTCCAGCTCCTTCTCCGACATGATCTGGCGCAGGCCGGCCAGGCGACGCTCGAACTCGGCGTCGGAGAAGGTCAGCTGCTGCTTCTCCCCGTTGTGGAGCACCTTGAGGCGCTCGAGCTCGGAGACTGAGGTGGCGGGGGTGGAGGTCATGGCGGTCCCTTTCGACGTCCTCGAACCAGAAGTTGCGCTCATTGCAACTTAGTTGTGACTCTAGCGACACCTGCGGGCTCGCGTCAAGGATCCGGCGCCGGACCCTTCCTCCATGCTGCCCCGGCCAGGCGCTGACCTACGGTTGCTCCATGCGCAACATCGAGACCGGAGCTGGCACGCCCCCGCACGACGCCCCGCCTGCCGGAGCCGTCCAGTCCGTGGACCGGGCGGTCACGATCCTGGAGCTGCTCGCCCATCGCGGGAGCCTGGGCGTCACCGACCTGGCGCAGGAGATCGGCGTGCACAAGAGCACCGCGAGCAGGCTCGTCGCCACCCTGGAGAGGCGCGGCCTGGTGACCCCCGACCAGCGGGGCAAGGTCGAGCTGGGCCCCGGGCTGATGCGCCTCGCCGGCGCTGCCGGAGCCCGGCTCGACGTCGCCCAGGAAGCGCGACCGGTGGCGCGACTGCTGGCGACCCAGACCCAGGAGACGGTCAACCTCGTCGTGCTCGGCCGGGGCGCGGCGCTCTACGTCGACCAGGTCGTCGCCCCAGGGGCGGCCGCACCCAACTACAACTGGGTCGGCCAGCACGCGCCGCTGCACGCGACCTCCAACGGCAAGATGCTGCTCTCCGAGCTCTCCGAGGCCGAGCTGGCCAACGCCCTCGGCGCCGGCGAGCTGACCCGCTTCACGCCCCGGACGGTCACCGATCCCGACGCCCTGCGCACGGAGCTGCGGCTCGCACGGCAGCGCGGGTGGACCGTGGTGAGGGACGAGCTCGACGTGGGGCTGACCGCCGTGGCGGCCGCGATCCGCAACCTGCACGGGGAGATCTGCGCCTCCATGAGCGTCTCGGGCCCCACCTACCGCATGGACCACCAGCGGACGGAGGAGGTCCTCCCCCTGCTCCTCCAGGCGGCCGATGACGTCTCCGCGCGGATGGGATGGCGACCCCCTGGCTCGCCCACCACCTGACCCCTTGCACTTTTGGATGAGTTGAGCCATTCTTATTGCGTTGCGCAATACGCGCAAACGTTGCGTATACCGCAACACTCTTCACCGCTGAAGACGCAAGGAGCGTTCAATGGCTGAGCTGCCCGACCGTGCGTCCGTCGTCGTGATCGGCGCCGGGATCGTAGGAAACTCGCTCGTCCACCACCTGGCCGAGCTGGGCTGGACCGACATCGTCCAGCTGGACAAGGGCCCGCTGCCCAACCCGGGCGGCTCGACGGGCCACGCCTCGAACTTCATCTTCCCCGTGGACCACAACCGGGAGATCGCCGAGATCACCCTGGACTCGATGCGGCAGTACAAGGAGATGGGAGTCTTCACCGAGTCCGGGGGCATCGAGGTCGCCCGCACCGAGGAGCGGATGGAGGAGCTGCGGCGCCGCATGTCCTCCTCGCGCGCCCGCGGGGTGGAGTCCCGCATGGTGACACCGCAGGAGGTCGCCGAGATGGTGCCCTTCCTCGAGCCGTCGGTGATCGTGGGCGGCTTCTACACCCCGTCGGTCGGCGTCGTCGACTCCCTCCGGGCCGGCACCATCATGCGTGAGCGCGCGATGGCCAGGAACGCCCTCACGGTCGTGGCCAACGTCGAGGTCACGGACCTGCTCGTGGAGGACGGCCACGTCCGCGGGGTCGAGACGACCGGCGGCACCATCCACGCCGACACCGTCGTCATCGCCTGCGGCGTCTGGAGCCCCAGGCTGGCCCAGATGGCCGGGGCGCACATCCCGCTCACCCCCGCCGTGCACCAGATGATCTCGGTCGGCCCGTGCACCGCCCTGGCGGAGAAGCCCGGCGAGATCTCCTTCCCCATCATCCGCGACATGGACACCTTCTGCTACGAGCGCCAGCACGGATCGGACATGGAGGTCGGCTCCTACGGCCACCGGGCGATCCTGCACGACGTCGACGAGATCCCGTCCAACGAGCAGGCCAAGCTCTCCCCCACCGAGATGCCCTTCACCTCGGACGACTTCGACCCGCAGCTCGAGCAGGCGCTGGAGCTCATGCCCGAGCTGCTCGGCGACGAGAAGGCAGAGATGCGCTACGCCATCAACGGGCTGCTCTCGCTCACCCCCGACGGGTTCCCGATCGTCGGCGAGACGCCGGAGGTCAAGGGCCTCTGGTCCGCGGCCGCCATCTGGATCAAGGAGGGTCCGGGTATGGGGCGCGCCATCGCCGAGTGGATGACCCACGGCCAGCCCGAGATCGACCTGCACCAGTCCGACGTGTCCCGCTTCCACCCTCACCAGCGCACCCGCGCCCACGTCCGGTCCCGCGCCGGTGAGGGCTTCATCAAGACCTACGGCATCGTCCACCCGGGCGAGCAGTGGTCCGGCTCCCGCCCCGTCCGACTGGCGCCCATGCACGCCTCGCAGAAGGAGCTCGGCGCCGTCTTCTTCGAGGCCTCCGGCTGGGAGCGTCCGCAGTGGTACGAGTCCAACGCCCCGCTGGTGGAGAAGTTCGGCGACGCGGTCATGCCGCGCGAGCACGAGTGGGACTCCCGCTGGTGGTCCCCGATCATCAACGCCGAGCACCTGCAGATGCGGGAGGCGGGCGGGATCGTCGACCTCACGGCCTTCGTCGTCTTCGACGTGCTCGGCCCTCAGGCCCTGGAGGCCGTGGACCGCGTGATCGTCGCGAACGCCGACGTCCCGGTCGGGAAGGTCCTCTACACCCCGGTCCTGGACGAGCGCGGGGTCTTCCGCTCCGACCTCACCGTCATGCGCCTGGCCCACGACCACTTCCGGGTCGTCACCGGCAGCTCGCACGGGATGCAGGACCTCAAGTGGTGGACGGACCGGATGCCCGAGGGCGCGGTCTGCGTCGACGTCACCTCGGCGGTCAGCACCGTCGGGCTGTGGGGCCCCCAGGCCGCAGCCGTGCTGGGCTCGCTCACCGCCGCCGACGTCTCACCCGGAGCCTTCGCCTTCGGCACCTGCCGGCAGATCGAGATCGGCAACCTCCCGGTCCTGGCGTCCCGGATCTCCTACGTCGGCGAGCACGGCTGGGAGCTGCACGTGCCGATGGAGATGGGTGCCGCCCTGTGGGACCGCCTGCTCGAGGCCGGCAGGCCACTCGGCGTCGTCCCCGTCGGGATCGGCGTCTACACCACGACCGGTCGGATGGAGAAGGGCTACCGGGCCTACGGCACCGAGCTCGACGCCGACCGCACCCCGGCCGAGGCCGGCATGGCGCGCGCCAGGCTCAAGGACGCCGACTTCATCGGCAAGGAGGCGCTGGTCGCCCAGGGCGCAGACGCACCCAGGGCGGTCCTGTGCACGCTCACCGTCGACGACCACACCTCCACGAGCGGGACGAAGCGCTACATGCTCGGGGGCGAGCCGATCCTGACCCGGGACGGTGGCGAGCTCGTCGACGGGCACGGCAACCACGCCTATGTCACGTCCGCGGCCTCGGCTCCGAGCCTGGGCAGGCACGTGCTCATGGCCTACCTCCCGCCGGACCAGGCGAGCGTCGGCAACGAGCTCGCCGTGTCCTACATGGAGGAGCTCTACCCGGTGACGGTGGGCTCGGTGGACGCGACGCCGCTCTTCGACCCGGAGAACACACGACTGAAGGGACGGTACTGAGATGGCCGAGGTCAACATCCTGGTCTGCGTCAAGCGGGCGGCCGACGTCACCGGAGAGGTGGTGCTCACCGCCGACGGCACCGCGCTGGACGGGCGCTACTCGGGCTACGCGATGAGCGGGCACGAGACGGCCGCCGTCGAGATCGCGGTGAGCCTCGTCGAGCAGCACGGCGGCTCGGTCACCGTGCTCACCCTCGGCGACGAGGACGCCGTCGAGCAGCTGCGCGACGCTCTCGCCGTCGGCGCCGACGACGCGGTGCACATCGAGGCGGACTCCTCGGCGTACGGCCCGGCCGACGTCGCGGCCGCCATCGCCGAGGTGGTCCGAGCCCGCGCGGACGCCGGCACCGCATACGACCTGGTCCTCGTCGGCAACGACGCCGCCGACACCGGCAACTTCCAGGTCGGCATCCGGCTGGCCTACCTGCTGGACCGGCCGGTCGTCGCCGGCGTCCAGTCGGCCGAGGTGGCCGACGGCACGGCCACCCTGCACGTCGGCTCCGCCGAGGGGACCGAGACCTACGAGGTCGCGCTGCCGGCCGTGGCCACGGTGCTGGAGGGCGGCGTCGACCCGCGCTACCCCAACATCCGCGGGCGCATGCGCGCCAAGAAGGCCCCGGTCGAGACGGTGACGGCCGGGGTCGAGCCGAAGGGCGGCCGGACCCTTGGTCTGAGCCTGCCGCCCCCGGCGCCCACCCAGGTCACCGTCCTCGGCGAGGGGCCCGGTGCCGCACCGGCCGTCGTCGACGTCCTGCGCAAGATCGGAGTTCTGTCATGAGCAACGCTGTCCTGGTGCTGATCGAGCCGGACGAGGGTCGGGTGCACCTGGTGTCCCGGGAGGCGCTGACCTTCGCCCGCCAGCTGGGCGGCGAGGTGCACGCCCTCATGCTCGGCACCGTCGACGAGGCTGTCCTCGCCGACTGCCGGGAGCAGGGTGTCGCCGTGGTGCACGAGGCCCAGGCCGCCGGCGGCGAGCTGGACGCGTACTCCGCGGCTGCCTGGGCCACCGCGCTCGAGCAGGCGCTGGAGGGCGCCGGCGCGGCCACCGTGCTCGCAGGAGGCACCGAGCGTGGCACCGAAGTGCTCGCCCACGTCGCCGCCCGACGTGACCTGCCCATGGCGGCGAACGTGCTCGCGGTGACCTCCACCGAGCCGCTCGAGGTCGAGCGTCAGGTGGCCGGCGGAGCGGTGCTGGAGCGGATGCGGCTCGACGCCACCCCCGCGGTGCTGACGATGGCCGGCCACGCCGTCGAGGCCGTCGCCGCGGCGTCACCGGGCGCCGCGGAGCACCGGACCTTCGAGGCCAGGGTCACCCCCGCCGACCTGCGGGCGCGGGTCCAGCGCGTGCAGGCGCGCGGCGGCGGCGACTCCTCCGCCGCCCTGTCCGCGGCCCGGGTGGTCGTCGGCGCCGGCCGTGGTGCCGGCAGCGCGGACGGCTTCGCCGACGTGGACGCCCTCGCGCAGCGGCTCGGCGGCGCCGTGGGTGTCTCGCGGGCGGTCACCAGCCTCGGCTGGCGTCCGCACCATGAGCAGGTCGGCCAGACCGGCAGCCGGATCGCGCCGGACGTCTACATCGCCTGCGGCATCAGCGGGGCCATCCAGCACTGGGCCGGGGTCTCGTCGTCCAAGACGATCATCGCCATCAACACGGACGCCGACGCCCCGATGATGACCAAGGCGGACTACGCGGTCGTCGGCGACATGCACGAGGTGCTCCCCGCCATCCTCGAGGAGCTCGACCGGGCCTAGCCGCACCCCATACCCGGTGGCCCCGGCTCGCACGCCGGGGCCGCAGGGGGCTCAGCTCAGAAGACCCGCACGCGGTCCTCCGGCGCCAGCCACAGCCCGTCACCCTCGGCCGTGCCGAAGGCCTCGTGGAAGGCGTCGACGTTGCGCACGGTGTTGGCGCGCAGGTCGGCGGGCGCGTGCGGGTCGACGGCGAGCAGGCGCCGGGCCTCCTCCTCGCGCGCCTTGGCCTGCCACACCGACGCCCAGCCGAGGAAGAAGCGCTGCTCGCCGCTCCAGCCGTCGATCTCCGGCGCCTCGCCCCCGGTCGCGATCGTGTAGGCCAGGTACGAGAGCTCCAGGCCGCACAGGTCACCGATGTTCTCCCCCACCGTCAGGCTGCCGTTGACCGTCGCCTCGCCGCCGGGGATGTCGCGCGGCGACAGGGTGTCGAACTGCCGCACCAGCCGCTGCGCCCGCTCGTCGAACCGGGCCCGGTCCTTCTCGGTCCACCAGTCGGTGAGCGAGCCGTCGCCGGCGTAGCGGCTGCCCTGGTCGTCGAAGCCGTGCCCGATCTCGTGCGCGATGACCGCGCCGATCCCGCCGTAGTTGACCGCGTCGTCGGCCTCCACGTCGAAGAACGGCGGCTGGAGGATCGCCGCCGGGAAGACGATCTCGTTGAGCATCGGGTGGTAGTAGGCGTTGACCGTCTGCGGGGTCATCAGCCACTCGTCCCGGTCGATCGGCCTGCCGACCTTGGCCAGCTGCCGGTCGGTCTCGAAGGCCGAGCCGCGGCGCACGTTGCCGACCAGGTCCTCCGGGTCGAGCCGGTATGCGGTGTAGTCGCGGAAGGTGGGCGGGTGCCCGATCTTGGGCCGGAAGGCGGCCAGCTTCTCCAGGGCGCGGGCACGGGTCTCCTCGCCCATCCACTCCAGCTCGCCGATCCGTCGCCGGAAGGCCTCCGTGACGTTGGCGACCAGCTCGGCCATCCGCTCCTCGGCCTGCGGCGGGAAGTGCGCCTCGACGTACATCTGGCCGGCGGCCTCGCCCAGCAGCTCCTCCACCAGGGCCACGCCCCGCTTCCAGCGCTCCTTGAGGGCGGGGGTGCCGGTCAGGGTGCGGCCGTGGAAGTCGAAGTGGGCCTCGACGAGGTCGTCGGTGAGGTAGGGCGCCAGGCCGTCGAGCAGGCGCACCGCCAGCCACGTGCGCCAGTCCTCCACCGGCACCTCGGTGAGCGCGGTGCCGACCGCGGCCAGCACGTCGGGCTGCCGGGCGACGACGGCCGCCATGGCGGCGTCGGGGACGTGCAGCCCCTCGGCCCACGCGTCCCAGTCCCAGCCGGGCGTCCGGGCGGCAAGCTCCTCGAGGGTCAGCCGGGTGTAGGAGCGCACCGCGTCCCGGGCCGCGACGCGGTCCCAGTGCGCCGCGGCGATCCGCTCCTCGAGCGCCCACAGCCGGCCGACCGGGTCCTCGCCCAGGTCCAGGCCGGCGTCCGCGAGCGCCGGCGCGGCCAGCTCGAGCAGCCGGGCCAGGTAGGCGCGGTAGGCATCCCGCACCGGGGCGTGCTCCTCGTCGGTGTAGTAGGCCTCGTCGGGCAGGCCGATCCCGCCCTGGTGCAGGTAGATGATGTAGTCCTCCGGGCTGCCGGCGTCGGCGGTGATCCAGGCGTGCACCAGCCCGTCGACGCCCTCGCGCTCCTGCTCACCGGCCACGCGCACCACGTCCGACGGCGTGCGGACGGCGGCCACCCGTCGCAGCGGCTCCACCAGCGGCGAGAGCCCCGCGGCGGCGACCCGCGCGGTGTCCATGAAGCTGGCGTAGAGCGCCCCCACCTTCCCGGCCGGGGTGTCCAGCGCCGGCTGCCGCTCGGCCGCCCGCTCGATCAGCTCGCGCACGGCCGCCTCGGCGTTCTCGCGCAGCATGTCGAAGGAGCCGTAGCGCGCGCGGTCCTCCGGGATCTGCGCGGTCGCCAGCCAGCCGCCGTTGACGTGGGCGAACAGGTCGTCCTGCGGACGGACGGACGGGTCGAGGTGGGCGCGGTCGATACCGGTCTGCATGACGGACAGGGTATGCCGGGCCCGCCGGCGGTCCCGCCCCGCCCAGCGCCGGACCGGCGTAGATTGCCGGGCGTGGCGGTCATCGAGATCCACGACCTGGTCAAGCGCTTCGGCTCCACCGTCGCCCTGGACGGCCTCGACCTCACGGTCGCCGCCGGCGAGGTGCACGGCTTCCTGGGCCCCAACGGTGCCGGCAAGTCCACCACGATCCGGGTGCTGCTCGGCCTGCTGCGCGCCGACTCCGGGACCGCCCGCCTGCTCGGCGGGGACCCGTGGGCCGACGCCGCGCAGCTGCACCGGCGCCTCGCCTACGTGCCCGGTGACGTCAACCTGTGGCCCGGGCTGACCGGCGGCGAGGTCATCGACCTCCTCGGCCGGCTCCGGGGCGGCCTGGACGAACGCCGCCGCGCCGAGCTGCTGGAGCGCTTCGACCTCGACCCGACCCGCAGGGGTTCGACCTACTCCAAGGGCAACCGGCAGAAGGTCGCGCTCGTCGCCGCCCTCGCCTCCGACGTGGAGCTGCTCCTGCTCGACGAGCCGACGGCCGGTCTCGACCCGCTCATGGAGGCCCAGTTCCGCGAGGTCGTGCGCGAGGACCGGGTGGACGGGAGGGCGGTGCTGCTCTCCAGCCACATCCTCTCCGAGGTCGAGCGCCTCTGCGACCGGGTCTCGATCATCCGCGCCGGCCGCGTCGTCGAGTCCGGCACGCTGGCCGAGCTGCGCCACCTCACCCGCACCCAGGTCCGGGCCGAGTTCGCCTCCCCGGTGCCCGCCGCCCTCGCCGCCCTGCCCGGCGTGCACGACGCCGTGGTGCACGACCGCACCTTCTCCGCGCAGGTCGAGGACGCCGCGCTCGGGGACCTGCTCTCCCGGCTCGCGCCCCTGGGCGTCCGGTCGCTCACCTCGACCCCGCCGACGCTGGAGGAGCTCTTCCTGCGGCACTACGACCGGACCGGCACGGGGACGACCCGGCCGTGACCGGACTCGGCACCCTCGCCCGGCTCGCGCTGCGCCGCAACCGCTGGTTCTACCTGGCCTGGATCCTCGGCATGGCCGCGGTCGCACCCGCGACCGCAGCGGCCTACGAGACCATCGTCGGTCCGCTCGGCGGCACCGGCGCCCTCGACCTGCTCGCCGGCAACCCGACGATGCGCGCGATGCTCGGACCGCCCTACGACCTGACCTCCCCGGGCCCGTTCACGGTATGGCGCGTGGGCACCTTCATGGCCACCGTCGCCGGGATCATGGCGGTCCTGGGCGTGGTCCGGGTCAGCCGGGCGGACGAGGAGGAGGGCCGCACCGAGCTGCTGCGGTCGGGCGTGGTGGGCCGGCACGCCCCGCTCACGGCGGCCGTGCTGGTCGGCCTCGCCGCCTGTGCGGTGCTCGGCCTGCTGGTCGCGGCGGGCATGGTCGCCGCGGGCGAGCCGGTCCAGGGCTCGGTCGCCTTCGGCGCGGGCAGCGCCCTCGTGCCGGCGGTGTTCGTCGGCGTCGGCGCCGTGACCGCCCAGGTGACCTCGTCGGCGCGGGCGGCCCGCGGCCTGGGCCTGGCCGTGCTCGGCGCCGCCTACCTGCTGCGCGCGGTGGCCGACGCCGCCCCCGACGGCTCCGCCACGCGGGCTCTCGCCTGGCTGTCGCCGGTTCAGTGGATGGCGCTGGTGCACCCCTACGGCGACGAGCGCTGGTGGGTCCTGCTCCTGCCCGCGACCCTCACGGCGCTGCTCGTCGCGGCGGCCTTCGCCCTGGAGGCCCGGCGCGACCACGGCGCCGGGCTGTGGGCTGTCCGCGCCGGGCGGGACCGGGCGGCGCCGTCCCTGCTGTCGGTGGGCGGCCTCGTCCGGCGGCTGCAGCGGGGCAGCCTGCTGGGGTGGCTGGTCGGGCTGGGCGTGTTCGCGCTCGGCATGGGCTCGCTGTCCGGCAGCTTCGACACGATGCTCGAGCAGATCCCGGTGCTGGAGACGATGCTGCGCCGCCTGGGCCAGGGCGCCGAGCAGCTGGTGGACGCCTTCTTCGTCGCGCTGCTCGGCGTCGTGGCGGTGCTGGTCGCGGTGCTGGCCGTCCAGCTGTGGCAGCGGCTCGCGGCCGAGGAGCACCGCGGCCACGCCGAGCTGCTGCTCGCCACGGCGGTCCCGCGCGCCCGGCTGGCCACGGCATACCTGGTGGTGGCGGCGGTGGGGAGCACGGCGGCCTCGGCGCTCTTCGGCGCGCTGCTCGGGCTGCCCGAGTCGCTCAGCCAGGGCGACGTCGCTCCGATGCTGGGCTCGCTGGGCGGGGCGCTGGTGCTCGCGCCCGGCGCGCTCCTCGTGCTCGGCATCGCGGTGCTGCTGCACGGCTGGCTCCCGCGGCTGGCCTGGTTGGTCTGGGCGGTCGTGGGCTGGTCGCTGTTCATGGTGTGGGTGGGCTCGCTCCTCGGGCTGCCGGACTGGCTCGTGCGCCTGACCCCGTGGGCGGTGCTCCCGGCACTGCCGGTGGAGGAGATGGACTGGGCGCCGGTGCTCTCCGTCACCGCGGCGGCCCTGGTGCTCATGGCGCTGGGGGTGTGGGGCTACTCCCGCCGCGACCTGCGGCTACCCTGACGCGCTCGCCCGTGCCGCCCCGGCTCAGGAGCCGGAGAGCGCCCGCACCACGCGGGAGGGAGCCGGCCGGCCGAGCTGGTCGGCCATCCACGTGCTCGTCTCGACCAGGGCCGGGAGGTCGACCCCGTGCTCGATGCCCAGGCCGTCCAGCGCCCAGACCAGGTCCTCGGTGGCCAGGTTGCCGGTCGCCGAGCGGGCGAACGGGCAGCCGCCCAGCCCGCCCGTCGAGGCGTCCACCACCCGCACGCCCCGCTGCAGGGCGGTGAGCGTGTTGGACAGCGCCTGCCCGTACGTGTCGTGGAAGTGCACGGCGCACTGGTCCGGCCCGATACCGGCGTCCTCGAGCGCGTCGAGCAGCCGCAGCACGTGCCCTGCGGTGGCCACGCCGATCGTGTCGCCGAGCGAGAGCTGGTCGCAGCCCAGGTCCATCAGCCGCAGCGAGGTGTCGACGACCTGCTGCACCGGCACCGGTCCCTCCCACGGGTCGCCGAAGCTCATCGACACGTAGGCGCGCACCCACGCCCCCGCGTCGAGCGCGCGCTTGACGACGGCGGAGAACATCTCGACCGTCTCGGCCACCGACCGGTTGAGGTTGGCCCGGGCGAAGCTCTCGGTCGCGCTGCCGAAGATCGCGACCGCCGAGACGCCCTTGGCCAGGGCCCGGTCCAGGCCGCGCTCGTTGGGCACCAGCACCGGACGCTGCCGACCGGTCCCCGCCGGCCCGAGCAGGTCGAGCAGCTCCTCGGCGTCGCCCAGCTGCGGGACCCAGTCGTGCGAGACGAAGCTGGTCAGCTCCACGGTGTCCAGCCCGGCGGCCAGGAGCCGGCGGACGAACTGCGCCTTGACCTCCACCGGCACGACGGTCTTCTCGTTCTGCAGGCCGTCGCGCGGGCCGACCTCGTAGATCGTCACGCGCTCGGGCATGCCGGGCATCGGCACGGTCATCGGGAGGGCGGCGGACGGCGTCGTCATGGTCCCATCTTCGCGCACGGGTCGCCTGCTTGACCAACACGTCAGGGCGGACGCCCGGCCAGCCGGTCGACGAGCCGGGCGATCGGCGGGGGCACCCGCTCCGGCGGGAGGGCGGAGGCCATCGCCCCGGCCAGGCGGACCTTGCGCCCGGAGGCCACGCCCATGAACCGGTGCAGCCGCACCTCCACCGGCCGCCCGGCCCAGGCCGGCTGCCCGCTGAAGGTCGCGAACCGCCCGCCCAGACCGAGGCGTCCGAGCAGCTCCATGCACTCCGGCACGCCCAGCGCCCGGATCAGCTCCTCCTCCAGGTCGGCGCGGCAGACGAAGAAGCCGAGACGGCCGAGATCCTGCTCCCCCTCCACCACGAGCCCGCGACGCCGCAGCGCACCCACGACGACCCAGGTCTCCCGCTCGTCGCACAGCCCCAGGACCGGCGCCGGGCCGGCCGCGCGCAGGTGGGTGGCCGTGTTGGTCACGCCGCCCATGTCCACCAGCCGGTATGCCGTGCGGGGCACGGCGGGCGCGCGGGTCGCCAGCACCGCCTCGAGGGCGGCGACGTCGCTGGGTCCCTCGAGCAGCACGTGCACGGGGACCGGCTCCATGACCGACCATGGTGCCGGGGACGGAATGCCGGCGCCACCGCATACCGTTGACCCCACGATGAACGGCCCCCTGATCGTCCAGTCCGACAAGACCCTGCTGCTCGAGGTCGACCACCCGCACGCCGAGGCGGCGCGGCGCGACATCGCGCCCTTCGCCGAGCTCGAGCGCGCCCCCGAGCACATCCACACCTACCGCGTGACCCCGCTCGGCCTCTGGAACGCCCGCGCGGCGGGTCACGACGCCGAGCAGGTCGTGCACGCCCTGATCACGCACAGCCGCTACCCGGTGCCGCAGGCGCTGCTGGTCGACGTCGCCGAGACGATGGACCGCTATGGGCGGCTCACGCTGCTCAAGGAGCCCGTCGACGGGGAGAACGATCCGGCGACCGGTCTGCCGGTGACCCGCCTGGTGCTGCGCACGACCGACCGCGCCGTCCTCGCCGAGGTGCTGCGGCACAAGAAGATCAGGCCGCTGGTCGGGGACCGCGTCGACGAGGACGCCGTCGTGGTGCACCCCAGCGAGCGCGGCCACCTCAAGCAGGAGCTGCTCAAGGTCGGCTGGCCGGCCGAGGACCTCGCCGGCTACGTCGACGGGGAGAAGCACCCGATCGCCCTGCAGACCGCCGGCTTCCCCGACGCCGGCGTGGCCCCGTGGGAGCTGCGGCCCTACCAGCAGCAGGCGGTCGACGGCTTCTGGGACGGCGGCTCCGGCGTGGTCGTGCTGCCCTGCGGCGCCGGCAAGACGCTCGTCGGGGCGGGGGCGATGGCCCGCTCCGGCACCACGACGCTGATCCTGGTGACCAACACCGTCAGCGCCCGGCAGTGGCGCGACGAGCTGCTGCACCGGACCTCGCTGACCGAGGACGAGATCGGCGAGTACTCCGGCTCCCGCAAGGAGATCCGGCCGGTGACGATCGCGACCTACCAGGTGCTCACGACGCGGCGCAAGGGCGTCTACCCGCACCTGGACCTGCTCGACGCGCGCGACTGGGGCCTGATCGTCTACGACGAGGTCCACCTGCTCCCGGCGCCGATCTTCCGGATGACCGCCGACCTGCAGGCCCGCCGCCGGCTCGGGCTGACCGCGACGCTGGTGCGCGAGGACGGCCGCGAGTCCGACGTCTTCTCCCTCATCGGGCCCAAGCGCTACGACGCCCCGTGGAAGGACATCGAAGCCCAGGGCTGGATCGCGCCGGCCGACTGCGTCGAGGTCCGGGTCACGCTCCCGGAGTCGATGCGGATGGCCTACGCGGTGGCCGAGCCGGACGAGCGCTACCGCTTCGCGGCGTGCGCGCCGGCCAAGGACGACGTCGTGCGCCGGCTCGTCGAGCGGCACCGCGGCGAGCCGACGCTGGTCATCGGGCAGTACCTCGACCAGCTCGAGCAGCTGGCCTCCGCCCTGGACGCCCCGCTCATCACCGGCGAGACGACGGTGAAGCAGCGCCAGGAGCTGTTCCGGCGCTTCCGCGAGGGCGAGATCGACCTGCTCGTCGTGAGCAAGGTCGCCAACTTCTCCATCGACCTGCCCGAGGCATCGGTGGCCATCCAGGTCTCCGGGACCTTCGGCTCCCGGCAGGAGGAGGCCCAGCGCCTGGGCCGGGTGCTGCGGCCCAAGGGTGACGGGCGGACCGCGCACTTCTACACGACCGTCGCCCGCGACACCGTGGACGCCGAGTTCGCGGCGCACCGCCAGCGTTTCCTCGCCGAGCAGGGCTACGCCTACCGCATCGTCGACGCCGAGGACCTCGGCTCGCTCGACGCGACGCCCACCGCGGGCTGACCGGTCGGCCCACAGAGGACGACCCTCAGGCCGACGCCCGCACCCCTTCCACCTGCCGCAGCGCGACCACCGTCGCCAGGGCTGCGGCGGCCGCCTCGTGTCCCTTGTCCTCGCCGGAGCCGGGCAGCCCGGCCCGGTCGAGGGCCTGCTGCTCGTCGTCGCAGGTCAGCACGCCGAAGCCCACGGGGATGCCGGTGTCGACGGACACCCGCGTGAGGCCGTCGGTCGCGGCGGAGCAGACGTAGTCGAAGTGCGGCGTCCCGCCGCGGATGACCACGCCCAGGGCGACGAGCGCGTCATATCCCCCGGCCCTGGCGAGCCGCGCGCAGGCGACGGGGAGCTCGAAGCTGCCGGGAACCCGGACCTCGGTGACGTCCGTGACGCCCGCCCCGGACAGGGCGCGGCGGGCGCCGTCGAGCAGGCCGCCCATGACCTGGTCGTGCCAGGACGCGGCGACGACCGCCACGCGCAGGCCGGCGGCGTCGACGGTCAGGCTGGGGGCTCCGGCCTTGCTCATGCGGTGCTCCTCATGGGGGTGGCGGCGGGTATGGCGTGCGGTGCGTGGCCGAGCAGCTCGGCCTTGGTGCGCAGGTAGGCGTGCGACTCCGGCGGCGGCACGGTGCGGGAGCGCTCCGTCGCGGCGACGGACAGCCCGAGCCGGGTCAGCGCCGCGGCCTTGTCCGGGTTGTGCGTGATCAGCCGCAGCGGGCGGTCCGCCAGCCCGAGGTCGTGCAGGATCGCCGCGCCCGCGGAGTAGTCGCGGGCGTCGACCGGCAGCCCGAGCGCCTGCTGGGCGGCGACGGTGTCGAGCCCGCCGTCCTGAGCGGCGTACGCGCGCAGCTTGTCCAGCAGTCCCACGCCGCGGCCCTCGTGGCCGCGCAGGTAGACGACGACGCCGCCCTCGGTCGCGACGCGCTCGATCGCGTCGTCCAGCTGCGGGCCGCAGTCGCACCGGCGGGAGCCGAGGGCCTCGCCGGTCAGGCACTCCGAGTGCAGCCTGACCAGCGGTTCGGGGTCGGCGTCGGGGCGTCCGACGAGCGCCAGGTGCTCCGCGCCGGTGACGAGGTCGCGGTAGCCGTGGACGAGGAGGTCGCCGTGCCGCGTGGGCAGCACCGTGGTCGCCTCGTGCCGGACCGAGTCGTGCACGAGCCGGTAGGCGACGAGGTCGGCGATGGTGATGACCGGCAGGCCGTGCTCGGCGCCGAGCGCGGCGACCTGGGGGCCACGCAGCATCTCGCCCTCGTCGTCCACGAGCTCGGCGATCGCCGCCACGGGCGCCAGGCCCGCGAGGCGGCACAGGTCCACCGACGCCTCGGTATGCCCGCGCCGGGTCAGCACGCCGCCGTCGCGGGCGCGCAGCGGGACGACGTGGCCGGGCCGGCGCAGGTCGCCGGGCGCCGTGCCCGGTGCGGCGAGCAGCCGCAGCGTCGTGGCGCGGTCGCTGGCGCTGATGCCGGTCGTGACACCCTCGGCCGCGTCGACCGTGACGGTGTACGCGGTGCGGAGCCGGTCCTCGTTGTGCTCGACCATGAGCGGCAGCTCCAACCGGTCGGCGAGCTCGCCGGTCATGGGGGCGCACACGTAGCCGGAGCTGTGCCGCACGGTCCACCCCATCCACGCGGTGGTCAGGGTCTCGGCGGGCAGGACGACGTCGCCCTCGTTCTCCCGGTCGACGTCGTCGAGCACGAGGACGGGCCGGCCGGAGCGCAGCGCGTCGAGCGCCTCGGGGATGGTGCTGAGGTTCACGACGCCACCTCCACGTCCTCCGTCGGCCGGCCCGCGGTCGCCGGAGCCACCCCGTCGCGGTCCGCCAGCATCGACTCGACGTACTTGGCCAGCACGTCGACCTCGACGTTGACCTCGTCACCGGGCTGGCGGGAACCTAGCGTCGTCAGCTCGAGGGTGGTCGGGATCAGGCTCACCGAGAAGGTGTCGTCCGTGCGGTCGGACACGGTCAGCGACACGCCGTCGAGGGCGATGGAGCCCTTGAGCACGACATACCGGCGCAGCTCGGGGGGCAGCGTGAGGGTCACCACCTCCCACCGCTCCCCCGGCTCCCGGGAGAGGACGGTGGCGGTGCCGTCGACGTGGCCCTGGACGATGTGCCCGCCGAACCGGCCGTCGGCGCGCATCGCGCGCTCGAGGTTGACCGGGTCGCCCGGACGGAGCCGCCCCAGCGTGGAGCGGGCGAGGGTCTCGGCCATGACGTCGGCGGTGAACCCCTCGGGCGTGTGGGTGGTCACGGTCAGGCAGACGCCGTCGACGGCGATGGAGTCGCCGTGTCCCGCGTCGGCCGCGACCGTCGGGGCGTGGACCTCGATGACGCTCGAGGTGTCGCCGTCGGTACGGGCGACCAGTGTGCCGAGCTCCTCGACGATGCCGGTGAACATGGGTCAGTCCTCCTGGATGGGTGATGCGGGGACGAGGGCGTGGGCCGGGGACGACGGCGACGCGGGCTCTGGGTCGGGGGTGGCGGCGGTCGGCACGAGCCGGAGCCGCACGTCGGGGCCCACGCGCGTGAGGTCGACGAGGCGGAGGCGAGCGGCGTCGTCGATGGTGGTGATGCCGAGGTCGGGGACGGCTGCTGACCCGGCGCCGAGCAGCACGGGGGCGACGTAGACGAGCAGCTCGTCGACGCACCCCGCGGCCCAGAACGCGCCGGCCAGCGTCGGTCCGCCCTCGAGCAGCACGGTGTGCACGTCGTGGTCCGCGAGCGTGCGCAGGACCTCGCGCGGGTCGTGGGTGCGCAGGTGCAGGGCCGGCGCGGGACCGCGTGTCAGCTGCGAGCCGGCGGGCAGGTCGCGGTGCCCGACGACCACGCGCAGCGGCTGGCCGGCGAGCTCGGTGCCGTCGGCGTCCCGGGCGCTGAGAGCGGGGTCGTCCGCGAGCGCGGTGCCGATGCCCACGACGATCGCGTCGACCTGGGACCGCAGCTGGTGGGCGTCCATGCGCGCTTCGGCGGAGGTGATCCAGCGGCTCGTCCCGTCGGCCGCCGCGACCCGACCGTCGAGGGTGCCGGCGATCTTCCACGTCACGTGCGGCCGCCCCAGGGCCGCGGCGCGCGCCCAGTCGGCGACCAGCGCGTAGGACCCGGCGTGCGGGTGATGCTCCGCCTTGACACCCTGCTCCTGCAGCCAGGCCGCTCCCCCGGTCGCGCGCTCGGTCGGCTCGGGCACGGCATACACGACCCGGACCACCCCGGCCTCGAGGAGCGCATGGGTGCAGGGGCCGGTGCGGCCGTGGTGGTGGCAGGGCTCGAGGGTCACGTATGCGGTGGTGCCGCGCGCCCGTGGGCCCGCCGCGGCGAGCGCGGCGACCTCGGCGTGCGGCGTGCCGGCGCCCGCGTGGTGGCCCTCGGCGACGATCTCGCCTGCCGGGTCGACCAGCAGGCAGCCGACGCGGGGGTTGCGGTCCCTCGCGGGCCCGCGCAGGGCCCGGGCGACAGCCCGGTCCAGATAGTCATCGATGATGGCGGTCACCGCGTCCTCCGTCCTCGTCCGTGCGACCCCGGAGCTGGACGACGGGAGACGGGTGCGGCGACGTGGGCCACCACAGGACGTCGAGGACCTGGCGGTCCGCGACGCCGGCGGCTGGCCGTCGACGCTCGCGCTGCCTCCCATCCGGACTTTCACCGTCGGTCCCGGAATCTCACCGGTGTCAACCGGCCGCTGGCTGCGGCCGGGTCGCGGACTGTCACCGCCGGCTCGGAGTTTCACCGACCCCGGAGCGCGTGTCGTTCGGCAACAGGCTAACAGCCGGCCTCCACGGCTTCCGTGACACCTGTCAGCACGACCTGGCGGCCGCCGTGGCGGGCACCTTCCACCGCCGGTGCGGCAACCGCACTCAGCACAGACCCAGGTGACTCCCAGGCAGCAGGGGGACGATGAGCGCATGAGCGCCACCAGCCCGACCGAGCCCGAGGCCACCCTCCTGGTGGTCGAGGACGAGACCAACATCCGCGAGCTGCTGACCACCAGCCTGCGCTTCGCCGGCTTCGAGGTGCACGCCGCCCCCGACGGCCGCACCGCCCTGGAGCTGGCCGCCCGGCACGACATCGACCTGGCCGTGCTGGACATCATGCTGCCGGACATCGACGGCTTCCAGATCACCCGCACGCTGCGCGACAGCGGGCAGGACATGCCGATCCTGTTCCTCACCGCGCGCGACTCCCTGGACGACAAGATCAAGGGGCTGACCGTGGGCGGCGACGACTACGTCACCAAGCCGTTCAGCCTCGAGGAGGTCGTCGCCCGCATCCGGGCGGTGCTGCGCCGCACCCGGGTGCTGGACGAGGAGGACGACCACGTGCTCCGCGTCGCCGACCTGGAGCTCGACGACGACAGCCACGAGGTGCGCCGCGCGGGGAAGGTCATCGAGGTCTCCCCCACCGAGTTCAAGCTGCTGCGCTACCTGATGCTCAACCCTGGACGGGTGCTGTCCAAGAGCCAGATCCTGGACCACGTCTGGGACTACGACTTCCGGGGCGAGATGAACATCGTGGAGTCCTACATCTCCTACCTGCGCCGCAAGATCGACGTCGTCGGCGAGCCGCTGATCCACACCAAGCGCGGCGTGGGCTACGTGCTCCGCGCCCCGCGCGACTGACCCCCGGAGCCCCGTGACCTCACGCGGCGGCCTGCGTGCGCGGGCCTACCACTGGCTGCACAACCTGTCGCTGACCCGGCGGCTGGTGACGGTGGTGGTGCTGCTGGTCCTGGCCGCCTACGTGCTCACCACGACGGTGACGGTCACCATGCTCCGGGGCTACCTGATCGACCGCGCCGACGCCGACCTGTCGGCCTACATCGCGCCACTGGCCGAGCGCTCGTACAGCCAGATCATCCAGGGGCGCAACGAGCTCGAGCAGCAGGTCTTCGTCCCGCCGAACCCCTACTACGTCATCCTCACGCCGGCCAACCCCGAGCTGCCGCCGCAGGACCTGGTCTTCCAGCGCCTCACGGTCAGCCGTCCCGACCTGCAGCGGATCGAGGTGGACGACCCCCGCCTGGGGCGGCACTTCACGGTCAGGGGCGAGGACGGGGACGGCTCGTGGCGGGTCCTCGCGGCCGGCATCAGCGAGTCCGACGGCCGGGTCGACATGACCGTCGCGGTGGCGCTGCCGCTGACCACGGTGGACAACACGGTGCGCCAGCTCGTCGTCCTCACGGTCGTCATCGGCCTGACCACGCTCGCCGTCGTCGGGGTGCTCGGCTGGTTCGCGGTGCGGCGCGCGTTCCGGCCGCTGACCCGCATCGAGGACACGGCCGCCGCGATCGCGGCCGGGGACCTCACCCGTCGCGTCCCGCCGCGCGCCGCCCGCGACGAGGTCGGGTCGCTGGCGAACTCGATCAACCGGATGCTCGCCCAGATCGAGCAGTCCTTCGCGGCCCGGCAGGCCTCCGAGCAGCGGGTGCGCGACTTCGTCGCCGACGCCTCGCACGAGCTGCGGACCCCGCTAGCCACCGTCAAGGGGTATGCCGAGCTCTACCGCGTCGGCGCCGTCGCCCCCGACGACGTGCCCGGGGCGATGCGCCGGATCGAGGACGAGGCCACGCGGATGGCCAAGCTGGTCGAGGACCTGCTCACCCTGACGCGGCTGGACTCGCACGTGCCGATGTCGCCGACCCGCGTCGACCTGACCGTGCTGGCCAGCGACGTCGTCCAGGACGCCCAGGTGCGCGCCCCGCAGCGGCAGGTCCGGCTGGTGAGCCTCGGCGGCGCCGAGCACGGCACGGCGCCGATGGTGGTCGGGGAGGACGGCGCGCTGCGTCAGGTGCTGACCAACCTGCTCGCCAACGCGCTCACCCACACCCCGGAGGACACCCCCGTCGAGGTCGCCCTGGGCCGGCGCGACGGGTGGGCCGTCGTCGAGGTCCGCGACCACGGCCCCGGTCTGGACCCGGAGGCGGCCGAGCGTGTCTTCGAGCGCTTCTACCGCGCGGACAAGTCGCGCAGCCGGGCCTCCGGGGGCACCGGCCTGGGGCTGGCGATCGTGGCCGGCATCGTGGCCCGCCACGGCGGCACCGTGGAGCACCGTCCGACGCGCGGCGGCGGAGCCACCTTCCGGGTCGAGCTGCCGGCCGCCCCGCCGAGCGGGAGGCGGGTCGACGGCTGACGCCCGCCGCGGGGACGGCGGGCGGCCGGCTCAGACGACGGCCTCGAGGAACTTCTGGGTCCGCTCGTGCTGGGGGTCGGAGAAGAGCTGCTCAGGCGGCGCCTCCTCGAGGATCTTGCCGCCGTCGAACATCATCACCCGCTGGGATACGTCCTTGGCGAACTGCATCTCGTGGGTGACGATCAGCATGGTGATGTCGGTGCTCGCGGCCACGTCCTCCAGCACGCGCAGCACGTCGCCGACGAGCTCGGGGTCGAGCGCCGAGGTGACCTCGTCCAGGAGCAGGATCTCGGGGTCCATCGCCAGCGCCCGGGCGATCGCGACCCGTTGCTGCTGGCCACCGGAGAGCTCGGTGGGGTGGGCGTCGGCGCGGTGCCGCAGCCCGACCCTGTCCAGCAGCGAGAGGGCGTTCTCGTTGGCCTCTTCCTGGGACTGCCCCAGCACGTGCACCGGCGCCTCGACGATGTTCTGCACGACGGTCATGTTCGGGAAGAGGTTGAACTGCTGGAAGACCATCCCGATCCGCTTGCGGACCTTGGCGACCTCCTTGTTCCTCAGCTCGACCCGCTTGCCGTTGCGCCGGTCGTGGGTCAGCGGGTCGCCGTCCACCCAGATGTAGCCCCCGGTGAGGCTCTCCAGGGTCATCAGCAGCCGCAGGATCGTCGTCTTGCCCGACCCCGAGGGGCCGATCAGGGTGACGCGCTCGCCGCGGTCGACCGAGAAGTTGAGGTCCTGCAGGACCGTGGTGCGACCGAACTTCTTGCGCACGTCCTCGAACCGGATGCGCGGGGTGCCGCCGTCGGCCGTGGGCGGGGTCGTCTGGTCAGTAGGCAAGTTTCTTCTCCAGCTTTCGCATCAGGACCGCGGTCGGGTAGCTCGCCACCAGGAAGAGCAGGCCGGCGACGGTCATCGCCTCGATGTAGGAGAAGTGCCTGCCGCCGAACTCCCGCGCGGCGGTGACCATCTCCGGCACCGAGATGAAGATGAGGAACGGGGTGTCCTTGAACATCGCGATCGCCCAGTTGCCCAGCGACGGCAGGGTGTTGCGCACCGCCTGGGGCAGGATCACCGCGCGCCACGTCCGGCTCGCGGGCAGCGAGAGCGCCTTGGCCGCCTCCCACTGGCCCTTGCGGATCGAGTCGATCCCGGCCCGGTACGACTCGGACATGTACGTCGAGTAGTGCACGCCGAAGACGATGATGCCCACGGTCATCCCGCTGAGCTGGGTGAACCCGTGGTAGACCACCAGCAGGTGCACCGGCAGGGGGGTCATCCGGATGAAGTCCAGGACGAAGCCCAGCGGCCGACCCAGCAGCGCGGGCAGCTCGCGAAGGGCGATCGCCCAGACCAGGCCGAGCGCGGCGGCCAGCGCCGCGCCGGCGACCGTGACCACCAGGGTGATCTGGACGAACGCCTTGACGAGCACCGGCAGGGTCTGGAGGAAGAGCTCGTTGTCCCACATCAGGTCTCACCCTCCTTCCCGGCGGCGACGGGTTCGGCGTCGCCCGCGGCCGCGCCGGCCATGACCTGGTCGGCCTCCTGGCGGGCCTTGCGGATCTCGAAGTCGCCCAGCCCCAGCCGACGCTGGGCCCGGCGCTCCATCCACCGCATGACGAGGGAGACGAGGAGGGCGATGACGTAGTAGATGAGCAGTGCGGCGATGAAGGCGGGCCAGGTGCCCACCCGCCGGCGCAGCTGGTCGGCCTCGAAGGTCAGGTCGGCCATCAGCACCAGGCTCACGACCGCGGTGCCCTTGACGAGCATCACCATGAGGTTGTTGAAGCCGGGCAGCATCAGCGCCCAGGCCTGCGGCCAGATCACCCGGCGCATCTGGGTGAACCACGGCATCGACAGCGCGGTCGCGGTCTCCCACTGTCCCCTCGGGACCGCGTTGAGCGACCCGCGGACGACCTCGGCGCCGTAGGCCCCGTAGTTGAGGCCGAGCGCCAGGATGGCCGTCCACGTCGAGCCGAGGTCGACCCCGGTGAGGGTCGGGATCACGTAGAAGAGGAAGAACAGCTGGACCACGAGCGAGGTGCCGCGGAAGAACTCCACGACGAAGCGCGCGATCCCGCGCAACCAGGCGGGCCCCTGGTGCTCGGCGAGCCCGAGCAGGACCGCCACGACGACCATCACCACGGCCCCGCCGACGAAGCTGATCAGGGTGGCCTGGAGGCCCTCCTGCAGCAGTCGCGGCAGGGCCGTGAGGAGGCCCTGGAGGAAGTCGCTCACCGACCGGCTCTCAGCCGTCGGTCGAGCCGGCGGAGTCTCCCTGCGCCGCGTCGGCGGCCTCGTTGGCCGCCTCGAGGTCCCCGTCGCACAGCATCTGCGCGGTCAGGCCCTCCGGCGGGCGCTCGGCGTCGGTGAAGCCGAAGGGACCCACGATCTCCTCGAAGCGCTCGGGGTCGCCGGTGATCTCCTTCAGCTCCTCGTTGTAGGCCTCGAGCAGCTCGGTGTCCTCCTGGCGGAAGACGGCCGAGCCGGCGCTGATCTGCTTCAGCCCGTCGACCTCGGCCACGAAGGCGCCGGTCGTCTCGACCCCGGCGTCCGGGTTCTCCTCGGCCAGCTTGGACAGGGTGATGTTGGTCAGCGCGAAGGCGTCCGCGCGGCCGCTGGAGACCGCGTCCATGCCGTCGAGCGAGGAGTTGACGGTCATCGTGTTGGTCAGTCCGATGTCCTCGGCGAAGCCCTGCTCGATGGCGCCGGACTGGACGGCGAGCGTCAGGTCGGTGCCCTCGAAGCTGGAGAAGTCCTTCAGCCCCTCGGGGTTGCCCTTCGGCACCATCAGGGTCGAGGTGTACATGATCGTCGGCTCGGCGAAGGCGCCGCGTTCGCACCGGTCGGGCAGGATCGACATCCCGGCGGAGACCGAGTCGTACTCGCCCTTGTTCAGCCCCGGGATGAGGGCGTCCCACTCGACCAGCTGGCCCTCGACGTCCTCGATGCCGAGCTCGCCGTAGATCTCCCTGGCCAGGGCGATCGTCGCGCCGGTCAGCTCACCGTCGTCGTCCTCGTAGCTGTAGGGGATCTCACCGGCGAAGGCCACCTTGATGGTGCCCTCGTCCTGCAGTCGCTCGAGGGTGGAGCCGGCGGCCTCGCTGCCGCCGCCGCCTCCGTCACCACCGTCGCCGCAGGCGGTCAGGCCGAGTGCCACCGCGCTGACGGCGGCGAGCATGGTGATTCGGGTGCTTCTCATGGAGCACGGTCCTTTCGGTTGGACGAGGCACATGCCTCCCACACCGCATGCGATAACGCCGCGGGAACACGTCGCCCCGATTGGACTGGATTTCACGGAAGAAGTGGCCCACGACCTTAGCCACGACCAGGTCCACCCTCAAGCCTCCGACGGCCACCGGCGCGGGATTCCTCCGCTTTCGTTACCAACTTGAGATCTGTCCGATACCTGATCGTGATGGACGCGGCGATCTTCCGCCGCTTTTTCCACGGGTCGGGGGCGAGAACGGACGGGACGCGCGCGTCATACCCAGCAGATCCACAGCCGACTCACAGCGGGACTCCACGCGCCGGTGCTTCAGTGGTCTCATGACCACGACCCCAGAGCAACCAGAACCGAGCCGTCCGGACGCCACGCAGGAGGTCCACCTCCCGGACGGTGACCCGGCGCCGGCCGGCGGGACGACGGCCGCCCGGCAGGACCGGACCGGGCCCCGCGGCGGTCGCCGCTGGGGGGACATCGGCATCGCCGCCGTGCTCGCCGCGGTGCTCGCCAGCGGCGGGACCTGGGCGGTCACGCAGGGCTCGGCCGACGGCAGTACGGACACCGTGGCGACCACGCAGGGCACGGCCGCCGACACCGCGCCGTCGGGAGCCTCCACGACCGGCTCTCCCGCCTCGATGGGTGCGCCGCAGGACTGGAGCACGATCGCCGCAGAGGTGGGCCCCAGCGTCGTGTCCATCGAGGTGGCCAACCAGCAGGGCGTGGGCGCCGGCTCCGGCGTGGTCTGGGACACCGACGGCCACATCGTCACCAACGCCCACGTCGTCGAGGGGGCCCAGCAGGTGCGCGTGGTCTTCGCCGACGGCCGGGCCTACCCCGCCGAGATCGCCGGCACCGACGCCGCCAGCGACCTGGCGGTGCTGACCGTCACCAACCCGCCCGCGGAGCTCAAGCCCATCCGGGTGGGCGACGACAGCCAGCTCAAGGTCGGCGACCCGGTGATGGCGATCGGCAACCCGCTCGGCCTCTCGGGCACCGTGACGACGGGCATCGTCAGCGCCCTTGACCGGCCGGTCACGACGCGGGCCCCCCAGGAGGGCAACCCCTTCCAGCCGGGTTCCACCCCGCCGCAGGAGGTGGTGACCAACGCGATCCA
This sequence comes from Acidobacteriota bacterium, assembly GCA_003577095.1. Taxonomy (GTDB): domain Bacteria; phylum Actinomycetota; class Actinomycetes; order Actinomycetales; family Dermatophilaceae; genus Ornithinicoccus. The sequence goes on along the minus strand of QEUR01000002.1, from coordinate 10,709 downwards.
GACCTCCGCGGCGATCAACCCCGGCAACTCCGGGGGCGCCCTGGTCAACGCCTCCGGCGAGCTCGTCGGCATCAACTCCTCGATCGCCTCGCTGCCCGCGGCCGGTCAGAGCCAGGCCGGCTCGATCGGCATCGGCTTCGCCATCCCCGCCGGGGAGGTCCAGCTGATCGCCGACCAGCTCATCACCAGCGGCAAGGCCGAGCACGCCTTCCTGGGGGTCTACCTCGACGACGGCTCGGCCGAGGTGGACGGCGCCACGATGACCGGCGCCCTCGTCAGGCAGGTCGAGCCGGACAGCCCGGCCTCGGCCGCCGGCCTGCAGGAGGGCGACCTGATCGTCGGCATGGACGGCGAGAACGTCCCCTCGGCCACCGCCCTGGTGGGTCAGGTCCGCGAGCGCGGGGCCGGCGACAAGGTCGCCGTCGACTACATCCGCGACGGCCAGCAGAAGCAGACCACGGTGACCCTGGCCACCCGGCCCGACGAGGGCTGACACCCGCCGTGGGGTGGGCCGGGCGCCCCGGCGCCCGGCCCACCGGCGTGTAGGTTGGGCGGGACAGACGACGCCGCGCCCCGCGCACGGCGTCACCCGTGCGTGTGGCAAGGAGCGTCCCTCGTGAAGATCGCCGTCCTCGGCGGAGACGGTTTCTGCGGCTGGCCCGCGACCCTCCACCTGTCCGACCTCGGTCACGAGGTGCTGGTCGTCGACAACCTGTCGCGGCGGCGCATCGACGAGGAGCTCGGCGCGAGCTCGCTCACCCCGATCGCGAGCGTCGAGAAGCGCCTGTCCGCCTGGGAGGAGGTCTCCGGCCGGCAGGTCCGCTTCGTCCGGCTCGACGTCGCCCAGGACTACGACGGGCTCGTCGAGCTGCTCCTCGCCGAGCGGCCCGAGGCGATCATCCACTTCGCCGAGCAGCGGGCCGCCCCCTACTCGATGAAGTCGCCGGCCCACAAGCGCTACACGGTCGACAACAACACCAACGCCACCCACAACGTGCTGTGCGCGCTGGTCGACACCGGCATCGACGCCCACCTGGTGCACCTGGGCACGATGGGCGTCTACGGCTACGGCACCGCGGGCATGAAGATCCCCGAGGGCTACCTCGACGTCGAGGTGGCGCCGGACGACGACCCCGACGGCGAGCGCATCCACCAGCAAATCCTCTACCCCACCAACCCGGGGTCGATCTACCACATGACCAAGGTGCTGGACCAGACGCTCTTCGCCTACTACGCCAAGAACGACGGGCTGCGGATCACCGACCTGCACCAGGGCATCATCTGGGGCACGCACACCGACCAGACGATGCGGGACGAGCGGCTGATCAACCGCTTCGACTACGACGGCGACTACGGCACGGTGCTCAACCGCTTCCTCATGCAGGCCGCGGTGGGCTATCCGCTGACCGTGCACGGCACGGGCGGCCAGACGCGCGCCTTCATCCACATCCGCGACATGGTGCGCTGCGTGCAGATCTCCCTGGAGAACCCGCCCGCGCGCGGCGACCGCGTCAAGATCTTCAACCAGATGACCGAGACCCACCGGGTGCGCGACCTGGCCGAGCTGGTTGCCCGGATCAGCGACGCGACGGTCGAGCTGGTCCCCAACCCGCGCCACGAGGCGGCCGAGAACGACCTGTTCGTGCGCAACGACACCTTCCTCGACCTCGGGCTGGAGCCGACCTTCCTCTCCGAGGGCCTGCTCATGGAGGTCGAGGAGGTCGCCCGGCGCTACGCGCACCGGGCCGACCTGGACAAGATCCCGGCGACCTCGCTGTGGACCAGGGAGCAGGCACCCGGCGTGCCGCCCTCGCGCACCCCGGCCGAGCGCACCGCCTGACCGGACTGCGTCCCCCCACGTGCGCATCGCCCTCTTCACCGAGGTCTTCCTGCCCAAGGTCGACGGGGTGGTCACCCGGATCACCCGCACCCTGGACCAGCTGACCGACCTCGGGCACGAGGCCCTCGTCTTCGCGCCCGGCGACCCGCCGCCGAGCTACGGGCCGCACGGGACCGTCCCGGTCCGCTCAGTCTCCTTCCGGCCCTGGTACCCCGAGCTACGCATCGGGCTGCCCACGCCCCGGATCGCCCAGGAGATCATCGACTTCCGGCCCGACGTGGTGCACGCGGTCAACCCGGTCTGGCTGGCGGCCTACGGCGTGGTCTCGGCCCGCCGCCGCAACCTGCCGCTGCTGGCCTCCTTCCACACCGACGTGCCCTCCTACGCCACCCGGCTGGGGCTGTCCTTCCTCCGGGCCCCGTCGGAGGGGTGGATCACCTGGATGCACAACCGGGCCGAGGTCAACCTGTGCACCTCCGGCCAGATGGTCGAGCGGGCCCGCGAGGTCGGGATCCGCGACGTCGGCCTGTGGCCCAAGGCGGTCGACACCGTCGCCTACCGGCCCGACGCCGCCACCGGGGCCATGCGCGAGCGGCTCACGGACGGGCACCCGCAGGCGCCCCTCGTGCTCTACGTGGGACGGCTGTCCAGGGAGAAGGACCTGGACCAGCTGCTCGAGCCGCTGCGCCGCCTCCAGGGGTATGGCGTGCGCCTCGCCCTCGTGGGGTCCGGTCCGGGCCGGGAGGAGCTGGAGCGGGCGTTCGCCGGGACGCCGACGGTCTTCACCGGCTACCTGGGCGGCGAGGACCTGGCGGCGGCCTACGCCAGCGCCGACGTCTTCGCCTTCCCCTCGACCACCGAGACCCTGGGCCTGGTAGCGCTGGAGTCGATGGCCAGCGGCGTCCCGGTCGTGGGCGCGGACGCGGGCGGCATCCCGTTCGTCATCGACGAGGGTCGCACCGGCTTCCTGGTGCCCCCGGGCGACGCCGACGCGCTGACCGACCGGCTGGAGCGCCTGCTCACCGACGCCGACCTGCGGGCGCGGATGGGCGCCGCCGCGCGCGAGGACGCCGAGCGCCACTCCTGGCGCGCGGCCACCGAGGCCCTCGTCGGCTTCTACGAGCTGGCCGTCGAGCGGCACGCCGGCCGCCAGCCGGTCCACCCGCTGCTGCGCGCCCGGCGCGGCTGACCCGGGAGCATCCGGTCCTCGTCCTGCGCGGTCCTGCGCGCGCCAGCCCTTGCGCGTCCGGCGAGAATTCATCTACCGTTGAGTTCATCGGTCGGTGAATTCCGCGTCGGCAGGAGACGGGCATGAGCGTGGACATCCGTGACCTCGTGGTGGACCGGGGGCATCGGGAGGTGCTGCACGGCATCAGCGCGCACCTGCCCGCCGGTGAGATCACCGGGATCCTGGGCCCGAGCGGCAGCGGCAAGACGACGTTGCTGCGCGCGGTCGTCGGGGTGCAGCTGGTGCGCTCCGGGAGCGTCATGGTGCTCGGTGTCCCGGCCGGCGCGCCCGAGCTGCGCCACCGGGTGGGCTACGTCGCCCAGTCACCCAGCGTCTACCCCGACCTCACCGTGACCGAGAACGTGCGCTTCTTCGCCGCGCTGCAGGGTCACGGTCCGGAGGCGGCCGACCGGGCCATGGCCGCGGCCGGCCTGGACGGGGTGCGCCGGCAGCTGACCGCCGACCTGTCCGGCGGGCAGCTCAGCCGGACCTCGCTGGCCTGCGCGATGGTGGGCGACCCGCAGGTCCTCGTGCTCGACGAGCCGACCGTCGGCCAGGACCCGGTGCTGCGGGAGGAGCTCTGGAGCTGGTTCCGCTCGCTCGCCGAGCAGGGCCGCACCCTGCTGGTCTCCAGCCACGTGATGGACGAGGCCAACCGCTGCGACCGGCTCCTGCTGGTCCGCGACGGGTCGGTGCTCGCCCACGACACGCCCTCCGCGGTCAAGGCCTCCGCCGGCACCGAGGACCTGGACGAGGCCTTCCTCCGGCTCATCCGTCGCACGAGCGGGGAGGTGGCGTGATGACCCTGCGCGGCACCCTGCGCACCGCCGAGCGGCTCCTGCGGCAGCTGCGGCACGACCGGCGCACGATCGCCCTGGTCCTTCTGGTGCCGAGCCTGCTGCTCACCGTCGTCTACTACATGTACGAGCAGCACCCCGCCGTCTTCGACCGGATCGCGCTGATCATGCTCGGCGTCTTCCCGTTCATCATCATGCTGCTGCTCACCTCGGTGGCGATGCTGCGCGAACGGACCAGCGGCACGCTGGAGCGGCTGCTGACCACGCCGGTCCGCAAGCTGGACCTGCTCTTCGGCTACGGCCTCGCATTCGGGCTGGCCGCGACGCTCCAGGCCGTGGTGACGACCACCTACGCCTACCTGGTGCTGGGCATGGACACCGCCGGCCCGGCCTGGTCGGTGGTCCTCATCGCGGTCTGCAACGCGGTGCTCGGCATGGCGCTCGGGCTGCTCTGCAGCGCCTTCGCCCGCACCGAGTTCCAGGCGGTCCAGTTCATGCCCCTCGTCGCCTCGCCCCAGATCCTGCTCTGCGGCCTGTTCGTCCCGCCCGAGGCGATGGCCAGCTGGCTGGAGGGCCTGAGCACGCTGTTCCCGCTGACCTGGTCGGTCGACGCCCTCATGCAGGTGGGGTCCAGCGCCGAGATCACCGCGGAGGTCTGGCGGGACATCGGCATCGTGCTCGGCGTGGTCGCCCTCGCCCTGGCCCTGGGTGCGGCGACCCTGCGCCGGCGGACCGCGTAGGGCGAGGAGGACACCCGCGATGATGGCGCGACGCACGGGTCGGCGGCCGGGCAGGCAGGACACCCGCGCCACCATCGTCAAGGCCGCGAGGACGGCCTTCGCCGACCGGGGCTTCGACGCCACCACCATCCGGCAGGTCGCCGCCGCCGCGGACGTCGACCCGGCCCTGGTCCATCACTACTTCGGCACGAAGAACGACCTGTTCCTCGCGGTGCTGGACCTCCCCGTCGACCCGGCCGCGCTCCTGGAGGAGGCGGTCGCCGGCGACCCCGCGCAGGTCGGCACCCGGCTGGTGCGGGCCTTCGTCACCGCCTGGGACTCGCCGGTCGGGACGGCGGGGGCGGCCCTGCTGCGGTCGGCGGTGGGCAACACGACCGTCGCCCGGCTCTTCCGCGACCTCGTCTACGGCCGGATCGCCGCCCGGCTGGTCCGCCGGCTCGGCCTGCCGCCGCAGGAGGCGCCCCTGCGCACCGCGCTCGTCGCCTCCCAGATCGCCGGGCTGGCCACCACCCGCTACCTGCTGGCGATGGAGCCGCTGGCCAGCGCCCCGCCCGAGGTGGTCGTCGCCGCGGTCGGGCCGACGGTGCAGCGCTACCTCTTCGGCGACCTCCCCGCGGTCACCGGCGAGCAGGTGTAGTCTTCCTCCTCCCCCCTTTCCCGCTCTCCCAGCCGACGCACGGACGAGAGGACCTTGTCGTGCCCGCGAGCGCACCGCATACCCCGCTGCCCCCCACCACGGACGCCACCGCGGAGCTGGACCTCGAGCGCGCCCACCTGGCCCGGGCGCGCGCGGAGCTCGGACCCTGTGGCTGCGGGCCCGGGCGCTGCAGGACGACCCGCGCACGACGCTGTTCTTCGGGCGGATCGACACCGACCGTCCCGAGCGGCTCTACGTCGGTCGCCGTCACGTCAGCGACGAGGACGGCGACCCCGTCGTCGTGGACTGGCGGGCGGAGGTGTCGACGGCGTTCTACCGGGCCAGCCCGACCGAGCCCATGGGCGTGGTGCGCCGGCGCCGCTTCGGGGTGGAGGGCGGCGAGCTGACCGCCTTCGAGGACGAGCTGCTGACCGGGGACGCCTCCGAGACGCTGAGCCGGAGCCGGATCCTTGCCCGGGAGATCGAGCGCCCGCGCATCGGCCCGATGCGCGACATCGTGGCCACCATCCAGCCGGAGCAGGACGAGATCGTGCGCGCCGACGTCTCGACGACGATCTGCGTGCAGGGCGCGCCGGGGACGGGGAAGACCGCGGTCGGGCTGCACCGGGCGGCCTGGCTGCTCTACGCCTTCCGCGACCGGCTCAGCCGCAGCGGCGTGCTCGTCGTCGGCCCGAACCGCGCCTTCCTCGAGCACGTCGGCGCAGTCCTGCCGTCCCTGGGCGAGGTCACCGTGCGGCACACCACCGTCGAGGAGCTGGTCGACCACGGAAGGGTCCGGGCGACCGACCCGCCGGAGGTCGCCCGGCTCAAGGGCGAGGCCCGGATGGCGCAGGTGCTCCGCGGAGCACTCTGGGCCCACGTCAGGCCGGCCACCGAGCCCCTCGTCGTGCCGCGCGGCTCGCGGCGGTGGCGCGTCCCGGCCTACGAGGTGCAGGACATCCTCGACGAGCTGCGCACGCGCGGGGTCCGCTACTCCGCGGCCCGCGCGATGCTCCCCCAGCGGCTCGCGCACGCCGTCCTCGTGGCGATGGAGCGCTCCGGCGACTCCCCCGACGACCGCGTGCAGGACGCCGTCGCCCGCTCCGCCGCGGTGAGGGCCTACGTCAGGCAGGTCTGGCCCGAGGTCACGCCGCAGGCGGTCCTGCACCACGTGCTGGCGACCGGCGACGGGCTGGACGGCGACCAGCGCGCGATGGTGTGGGACAAGCCGTCCCGGACCCCCGGCGGCGCCCGCTGGAGCGCGGCCGACCTGGTGCTGCTCGACGAGCTGGCCGACCTGCTCGAGCGCACCCCCAGCCTGGGCCACGTCGTGCTCGACGAGGCCCAGGACCTCTCCCCCATGCAGCTGCGCGCGGTCGGCCGGCGCGCCTCCACCGGCTCGCTGACCGTGCTCGGCGACATCGCGCAGGGGACCACGCCGTGGGCGACCGGCTCCTGGGAGGAGTCGCTCTCGCACCTGGGCAAGGACCTCGGGACCGGGTCGGTGCACCTGGAGGTCCTCGACCGCGGGTTCCGCGTCCCCGGCGCGGTCATCGGGTATGCCGCCCGCCTCCTGCCCCACATGGCACCGGGTCTGGGCGCGCCCCGTTCGGTGCGCTCCGACCCGGGCCGGCTCGACCTGGTGGCGACCACCGACGCCGTGGCCGGCGGGGTCCGGGCCGCCCGTGAGGCCTCGGCCCACGAGGGGTCGGTCGGCGTCATCGTCCCGGACGCCTGGGTGGGACGGGTCGCGGCGGCCATGGCGGCCGCGGGGCTCGAGCACGAGGTGCTGGACGGCTCCCACGCGGAGGAGCGGATCCTGCCGCTGCACGTGGTGCCGGCCACGGTGGCCAAGGGCCTGGAGTTCGACCAGGTCGTGGTGGTCGAGCCGGCCGCCATCGCGGCCGCCGAGCCGGACGTCCGCAGCGGGCTGCGGCGGCTCTACGTCGTGCTGACGCGCGCGGTCAGCGGACTGACCGTCGTGCACGCCGAGCCGCTGCCGGAGGCGCTGGCGGGCGGCGAGGTCGAGGCCGGTCGGACCGCCCGTGCGAGGTAGACCCGCTCCCGCCCCGGCCGGGGGGCACCGGCTGCGCGAGGGGCTACCCGTCCAGGACCAGCCCGCGCTGGCCGTCCACGGTGACCACCTGCCCCGTGCGCAGCGTCGTCGTGGCGGTCCCGGTGGCCAGGACGACGGGCAGGCCGTACTCCCGGGCGACGATCGCGGCGTGCGAGGCGGGTCCGCCGTGGTCGACCACGACCGCGGCCGCCCGCGCGAACAGCGGCGTCCACGGCGGGCTCGTGGCGGCGCAGACCAGGACCTCCCCGGGCCGGAACGTCCCGAACTCCCCGGGCCCGGCCAGCACCCGCACGGGGCCGGTGGCGGTGCCGCCGCCGCCCGCGACGCCGGACACGAGGGCGCCGGCCCTGGCCACGTGTCCCGGGTAGAGGCTCGCCGGCGAGATCAGGGGCGACCCCGCGAGGGCGGCGTGGGCGGCCCGCCGCCGCTCGACCGCCGGCCGCAGGTCGGCGTACGCGGCGGCCCCCTGGTCCGCTGCATGGCCCGCCGGGTCGGGCAGGGCGGCGAGCTCCTCGCGCAGGAGGTACCAGACGTCCTCGGCCCGCTCGAGGTGCCCGTGCGCGGCCAGCCGCCGGCCGATCTCGAGGAACGTCTGCCGCAGACCGGGCATCGGGCGGCTGATCTCGAAGTGCGTGTCCTCGCGCATCGCCACGCCCTCCGAGGCCGCCCGGGCCAGCCGGCGCAGGGCACGGGACGTCCCCACGCGCACCGCAGGGGCGGGCACGCCGGCCCCGGGCCCCGCCTGCCCCGCGCGCCCGCCCGCGAGGGCCTTGACGAGGCCGAGCACCGTCGAGGGGTCCTCCCCCCACGTCGGTTCGCGCAGGAGGAGGATCGTCGAGCCCTCGCGGTGCCCCCACCGGCGGAGGACCTGCGCCAGCCGCCCGCGCAGGTCCTCCGCCACCGGGCTCGACGCGAGCTCGTCGACCAGCTCCTGGCCCGATCCTGCGGCGAAGACCTCACGCAGCCGGGCGTCGGCCCGCACCTCGTCGGCCAGGTCCGCGAGGGCGGCGTTCGCCCTGGTCGTCTCCGTCGCCACGCCGCCCACCAGGTCGGTGAGACGCAGCCCGCGCCCCAGGACCCTGACCGCGACACCGAGCGAGGCCAGCGAGCGGAACGCGGCCGGCAGGTAGAGCGCCCGCAGGCTGCCCAGCTCGGCGAGCAGGTCCGCCGCCTCGGCCTGCGCACCTGTCAGCGCCGACCAGGCCCGCCCCTCAAGCCCCGGTCCGCCGAGCGCGTCCGCCCGCCGCCGCAGCTCCGGCACCCGCGGGTCGTCCCGCCAGTCGCGGGCCCGGTGCCGCAGCGAGCGCACCACCGAGCGCGCCACCCGCGCCGGGGTGCGCAGGGTCGGCCGCGGCACCGGCGGCACGAAGGACTGCAGCACGCCGTCCTCCCGCGGGAGGACGGCTCCGAGGTCGAGCCGCATCCCACCCATCTCGCCGAACATCCGGCCCAGGTGGCGGGCCAGCACGTCGTCGACCCACGCGGTCAGCTCGAGCGGCAGGGGCCGTCGCGGCAGCAGCTCCAGCAGCACGGGACCGGTGACCCGCTGCAGCCGGTTGAGCCGCACCGGCGGCGGCGGCAGGGCCGTCATCGGCCGCGCCTGGGTGAGCACCACCCCTCCGTCGGCGAGCACCCACTCGACATCCTGCGGGGTGCCGAAGTGCTCGGCCACCCCGCGGCCGACGCGGGCGATCTCGGCGAGCACCTCGTCCGGCAGCTCCTGCCCCGGGAGCTCCCCCGCCCGCCGTCCGACCACCGCGCCGGACGCGTCGACGACGGCGTGGTCCGGCGTCACCTCCCCGCCGACCACCGCCTCGCCGAGCCCGGGGAAGGAGTCGACGACGACCCGGTCGCGCGCCCCGCTGACGGGGTCGGCGGTGAACAGCACGCCCGCGTGGTCGGGCCGCACCATCTCCTGGACGACCACGGCCATCGCCACGTCGGCCTCGCCGATCCCCCGCTCGCGCCGGTAGGCCACCGCCCGCTCCGACCGCAGCGAGGCCCAGCAGCGGGCAACCGCCCCGACCACGGCGTCCGCGCCGACGACGTCGAGGTAGGTGTCCTGCTGCCCCGCGAACGCCGCCCCGGGCAGGTCCTCGGCCGTCGCGCTCGAGCGCACCGCGACCGGCGGGGACCCGAGGTCCACGTACGCCCGCCTGACCGCCTCCGCCACGTCGTCCGGCACCGTCCGCGGGTCCCGCCCCGCCGACCGGTAGGCACCGGTGGTCACCACGAAGCCGGGCGGCACCGCATACCCGGCGCGCAGCAGCTCGCCGAGGTTGGCGCCCTTGCCCCCGGCGACCGCCAGGTCGTGCCGCGACAGCCGTCCGAGGGGTATGCAGTGCTCCACGGGCCGACGGTACCGCCCACCACCGGGCGGCACCGGGTGGCCGCCCGGGCGCCCACGGCATACCGTGGGACCAGGCCGAAGACCCCGACGGAACAGGAGCGACCCATGCACCCCACCCACGTCCCGATCCGCGTCGCCACCGGCGCCTACATCCTGAACTCCGGGCTGACCAAGCTCAAGGCCGACGAGGAGGCCCAGGAGCAGATGCACGGCTGGGCCTCCGGCGTCTACCCGGTGTTCAAGGACATGAAGGCCGGCGACTTCACCAAGCTGCTGGGCTACGGCGAGATCGGGCTCGGCGCCATGCTGCTCCTGCCGACCGTTCCCTCGGCGGTCGCCGGGAGCGCGCTCGCGGCGTTCGGGGCCGGCCTGATGGGGATGTACCTCAAGACCCCCAGCATGACCCTGGAGGACGGCATCCGTCCCTCGCCGGAGGGCGTGGCGACCGCAAAGGACGCGTGGCTGGTCGGCGCGGGGCTCACCCTGGCCATGCAGTCCTTCCTCTCCGGCACCAAGCACGCCGCCCGTTCGGTCGCCGACGGCGTGACCGGCGCGGCGAGCTCGGTCGCGCACGGCGTCGGCGGCGCGGTGACCGGGGCCGTGGGCTCGGCATCCTCCTCGGCCAGCGGCGGGGTCAAGGGCCTGCTGAGCAGCGCGCAGCACGCCAGGGAGGACCTGGCCGACGCGCTGTCCGACCTCGCCGACGCGATGGTCAGGCGCTGAGCCGCCCTCACGCCCGGTCGTCCAGGCCGAGGACCAGGTAGGTCTCGACCGGCTCCCTCCTGCCCCTGAGCACGACCCGACCCAGCCGCTCGGTGCGGGCGGTGCCCGGCAGCGCGGCCAGCGTCCCCGGGCCGACCGTGACGCCGCCGACGGGCGCGCCGGCCTCGATGCGCGCGGCCGTGTTGACGGTGTCGCCGACGATGGTGTGCGTCCGCCCGCCACCGGTGCCCAGCACGCTCACCGCGACCGGGCCGGTGTTGACCCCGACGCGGAAGCGCGGCCAGCCAGGGTGCGCCTCGGCGACCGCCGCGGTCGCC
>QEUR01000247.1 GCA_003577095.1 Acidobacteriota bacterium | reverse complement strand
CGACCCACACCAGCGGGAAGGGGCGCAGCAGCAGCGCCAGGCCGAGCAGCACCCCGGCGGACCACCCGTGGCCGCGGCGCCACGCCCACAGGCCGAGCAGGGTCAGGGTCACGCCGAGCAGGTCGGTGGACACCAGCGCCAGCGTCACCAGCACCGGGCTGACCGCCAGGTGCGCGGCGTGCCAGGGCCGCCGCGGCAGCATCGCGACCGTCGCCGCCACCGCCGCCGCCAGCAGGAGGACGCAGGCGAGAGCCCAGAGCACGAACACCCAGTCCTGGGCCGCGAGCCCCTCCCCGGCGGACGGCGAGACCCTGGCCAGCGCCCACATCACCAGGCCGGACAGCGGCGGCTGGTCGGAGGGGATGTCGCCGCTCCAGGGCAGCTGGCGGTCGGCCAGCGGGGAGCTGACGTGCACCACCGGCAGGTCGGAGTAGCAGGCGCGCCAGAACTGGTCCGGCGTGCTCCAGCCCTTCATCAGGCAGTGGCCCTTCTGCCACACGCCGAGGGCGAGCACCGCGGCGTCCAGCAGGGTCAGCGCGGCGGCGACGCCGGCCAGGCCACGGGCCCCGACGACGGCGTAGCGGCCCAGCGGGCCGCCGATCACGCCGGTCGCCCTGGCCACCACCGGGTCGGTCCACGAGGGGACCCGGTAGGGCACGTCGCGGCGCATCCGCTCCCGGGGGACCCTCATGGGGACCAAGGGTAGGTCCGGCTCAGCCGGTCGGGCGCGGCGCGTCCTGGCCGGGCGGGCCGCCGCCGCCCTCGCCCGGTGGTCCGCCTCCCTGGCCGGCCGGTCCGGTGTCCGTCGGCTCCGGCGAGGTGGGTGCCGGCGAGGTGTCCGTCGGCGGGGCGGTGTCGGTGGGCGGTGGGGCGGTCTCGGTCGGCTCCGGCGAGGTGGGCTCGGCCGAGGTCGTCTCGGTGGGCTCCTCGCTGGTGGTCTCGGTCGGTTCCTCGCTGCTGGTCTCCGGGGGCTCCGCGGTGACGGTCTCGGTCTCCTCCGGCGCCTCCGTGGTGGGGAGCACGTCGCCGACCCCCACGCGCGGCGGGAACGGCACGACCTCCTCGCCCTCCATCGCCAGCCGCATGAACTCGCCCCACACCTGGGCGGGGAAGGTGCCGCCGGTGACCTGGTCCAGGCCGCCGACGTCCTGCATGGGCACCGTGCCGTCGCCCTTGTACATCACCACGCCGGTGGCCAGCTGCGGGGCGAAGCCGTCGAACCAGGCGGATACGTTGTTCTCGCTGGTGCCGGACTTGCCGGCCACGGGCCGGCCGACGTCGCCGGCGGTCGTGCCGGAGCCCTGCGTCATCACGTAGGTCATCGCGTCCGTGACGTCGGCCGCCACGTCGGCGTCGATGCCGTCCTCGGTCTCCGGGTCCGCCTCGTAGGTCACGTCGCCAGCGGCGGTGGTCACCTGCTGGACCAAGTAGGGCTCGGCCCGCTGCCCCTCCGCGGCGATCGTCGCGTAGGCGTTGGTCATCTCCACCAGCGTCGGCGAGGCGGTGCCGAGCACGTTGGTCAGGTCGGTGCCCAGGCCGGGGGTGTCCTCCGGCAGGCCGAGGTCGACGGCCGCCTCCACCGTCTTCTCCGGGCCGATCAGCTCGTTGAGCTGGACGTAGATGGTGTTGACCGACTCCGCCAGCGCGATGCGCAGGTCGAGCTCGCCGAAGGAGACGTCGCGGAAGTTGCGCACCTCGACCTCGCCGTCACCGGTCCCGAAGGTCATCGGGCTGGGACCGTCGAAGGTCGACATCGTGTCGACGCCGTCGGCCACCGCGGCGACCAGGGTGACCGGCTTGAACAGCGAGCCGGCCTGCACCCGTGCCGAGGTCGCGGCGTTCAGCTGGGTCTTCTGGTAGTCGTCGCCGCCGTACATCGCGGTGATCGCCCCGTCGCCGGGACGCACCGCGGTCAGGGCGGTGGTGATGTCGTCGGTGCCCTCGCCGGTGGGCCGGTAGGCCTTGACCGCCTCCTCGGCGGCGTCCTGGTGCTTCTTGACGATGGTCGTGGTGACCCGCAGGCCGCCGGTGTCGATCTGGGCGTCCTCCAGGCCCAGCAGGTCGCGCAGGTCGCCGCGGACCTCCTGGGCGATGTAGCCCTCGACCCCCTGGGAGGCGCTGGTCGGTGACGGCTCCCGCACGTCCGGGAACGTCATACCCTCCCGGGTCGCGGGGTCCAGCCAGCCCTGCTCGACCATGCCGTCCAGGACGTAGTTCCAGCGCTGCTCGGCCCGCTCCTGGTTGCCCTCGGCGTAGTCGGGGTCGAAGAGCGAGGGGGCGTTCATGACCGCGGCCAGGAAGGCGCCCTCGGACTCGGTCAGCTCGGAGACGTCCTTGTCGAAGTAGGCCTCGCTCGCGGTCTGGATGCCGTAGGCGCCCCGGCCGAAGTAGATGACGTTGAGGTAGTTGCCCAGGATCTCGTCCTTGGACAGCTCGTTGTCGATCTTGATCGAGATCATGATCTCGCGGAACTTGCGGGTGAGCGTCTGGTCGGCGGTCAGGTAGTAGTTCTTGACGTACTGCTGGGTGATCGTCGAGCCGCTCTGCACGGTGCCCCCGGTGAGCGTGCGCCACGCCCCGCGCGCGGTGCCGGTGATCGAGATGCCCTCGTTGTCGTAGAAGGACCGGTCCTCGGCGGCGAGCACCGCCTTCTGCACGTGGTCGGGGACCTGCGAGAGCGGCACCACCTCACGGTCGTAGCCACCGGTGAAGCGCGCCAGCTCGGTCTGCCCGTCGGCGTAGTAGAGGATCGTGCTCTGCGCGTCGGCGAAGTCGTTCGGCTCGGGCACCTCGGTGCGGGAGTAGGCGAAGGCGAAGGCCGCGGCCAGCACCGCCACCGCGAGCAGGCCGAGACCCACGAGCCAGAGCAGGACGCGGCGCCAGCGGCCGGGCCGGCGGCGCCGCCGGCGGGCCTGGGCCTCTTTGCGGGTGCGGGGGGACGAGGTCGAGGGACTCACGGGGCTCATTGTGCACGGTGGTCGCTGGGAGGACGGTCGGAATCAAGCGGTACCGTGGATGGTTGTGCTTGATCGGGCGGTCCAGCAGGACCGCCCGCGGCGTGAGTCAAGGAGAGATGACCTGATGGGTTCGGTGCGCGTGGCGATCGTCGGCGTGGGCAACTGCGCCAGCTCCCTCGTCCAGGGTGTGGAGTACTACAAGGACGCCGACGCGACCGCGACCGTCCCCGGCCTGATGCACGTGCGCTTCGGGGAGTACCACGTCGGCGACGTCGAGTTCGTCGCCGCCTTCGACGTCGACGCCAAGAAGGTCGGGGTCGACCTGTCCGAGGCGATCGCCGCCAGCGAGAACAACACCGTCAAGATCGCCGACGTGCCGCCGACCGGCGTGGTCGTCCAGCGCGGGCATACCCTCGACGGCCTCGGCAAGTACTACGCCGAGACGATCGAGGAGTCCGGCGCCGAGCCGGTCGACGTCGTCCAGGCGCTGCGCGACGCGCGCGCCGACGTGCTCGTCTCCTACCTGCCGGTCGGCAGCGAGGAGGCAGACAAGTTCTACGCGCAGTGCGCGATCGACGCCGGCGTGGCCTTCGTCAACGCGCTGCCGGTGTTCATCGCCTCCGACCCCGCGTGGGCCAAGAAGTTCGAGGACGCCGGCGTGCCGATCGTCGGCGACGACATCAAGAGCCAGGTCGGCGCGACGATCACCCACCGGGTGATGGCCAAGCTGTTCGAGGACCGGGGCGTCGTGCTGGACCGCACCTACCAGCTCAACGTCGGCGGCAACATGGACTTCAAGAACATGCTCGAGCGCGAGCGCCTCGAGTCCAAGAAGGTCTCCAAGACCCAGGCGGTCACCTCCAACGTCACCCACCGCTTCGAGGACCGCGACGTGCACATCGGCCCCTCCGACTACGTGCAGTGGCTCGACGACCGCAAGTGGGCCTACGTCCGCCTCGAGGGCCGCGCCTTCGGCGACGTGCCGCTCAACCTGGAGTACAAGCTCGAGGTCTGGGACTCGCCCAACTCCGCCGGCATCATCATCGACGCGATCCGCGCGGCCAAGATCGCCAAGGACCGCGGCCAGGGCGGCCCGGTCATCGGCGCCTCCGCCTACCTGATGAAGTCGCCGCCGGTGCAGATGCCGGACGACCAGGGCCGCGCCGAGGTCGAGGCCTTCATCCGGGGCGAGGCCTGACCCCGGACCTGCCACCGGGTGGAGCCGCCGCCGACACCTGGGTGGGCGTGCAGCCCGGCCGGTGGACCGTCCCCCGCTGACACAATGGGCACCATGGCACGTCCTGACCGGCGGCCGGTCGCGGCCCTCGGGGGCACCCCCGTGCTCCTCGTCGGCCGGACCGTCCAGAGCCTTCCCCAGCACGCGCCCTGGGACCCGCGCTCGCGCTGGTGGCCCTGGACCGCTGCCGCCGGCCCGGGAGGCGAGGAGGTGCCCGGGCTCGGGTATGACGTGACTGCCGTCCGTGCGGCCCGCCCGGCCGGCGGACGGGCCCGGCTGGACCGTGTCCGCGTCCTCGGCAGGGCCTGGCGGGCGGGGGCGCCGGCCGCCTGGGTCGCCGACCTCCGCGGCAGCGTCGAGCTGCGTCGCGCCCTGCGCGCGGCGAAGGTCGTCTGGGCCCTCGACGCGGACACCGACGCGGCGCTCGCGGCGCTGCCGGAGCTGGTGGGCGGCCGTGCCCTGCTGCCGTCGACCACCTGGCAGCCCGGCTCCGCCGCCCTGGCCCGGCTCGACGGGCTGCTGGCCGAGGTCCTGGCGTCGGCGCGGGGTCCGCGGCGCAGGACGGGGGAGGAGGACCTCGAGCGCTGGGCCCGCGGCGCGGCAGCCGTCGACACCGACGCACTCCCC
>QEUR01000246.1 GCA_003577095.1 Acidobacteriota bacterium | reverse complement strand
ACCCCGGCCCACAGGGCGGTCCCGGCCTCGAGGGCGGCGGCCACGTCCTCCCAGCGGCCCCGGTCCAGCCGGGAGACGTCGAGGGCGAGGGCCGAGGCCCCGGTGCGGGCCAGGACGTCGACCGGAGGCTCGGAGGCGCAGGTGTGCAGCACCGTCCGGTCGGCCCCGGAGCCCTCGAGCACGGCCCGCAGGGCGGTGACGACCTCCCCCTCCTCGGGCGTGCGCAGCACGCGGTAGCCGCTCTCGGAGCGGACCCGGCCCAGGACCACCGCGGCCACCGACGGCTCGTCGACCTGGAGCACCACCTCGGCGCCCGGGACCAGGCGGCGCACGTCCGCGACGTGCGCGGCGACCCCCTCGGCCAGCGACGCGGCCAGGTCGCGGGTCGCGCCGGGGTCGGACAGGACGCGGTCGCCGAGCGGCAGCCACAGGGAGGCGGCGAGCGTCCAGGGCCCGCCGACCTGGACCTTCAGCGGGCCTGCCCAGCCGTCGAGGGCCTCGGCCAGCTCGTCGAGGTCCTGGCGCCACCAGGAGGCGGTGCGCTCGTGGTCGCGGCCCGGCCGGTCGACCAGCCGCCAGCCCTGCGGCTGCAGGTCGACGGGGAGATCGACGAGGAGGTGGGCGGAGCGCCCGAGCAGGTCGGCGCCCGGCCCGCGCGCGGGCAGCTCGGGCAGGTACGGCATGCCCGCGACGCCCTCGGGGACCGCGCCGGTCAGCTCGCCCCGGACCACGCGCAGCACCTCGCGCACGTCGGCCCCGGGCCACGAGCCCAGGCCGGTGGCGACGACGGCGGGCGGGAGGGTTCCGGGGTCGGGCACCGCCCCAGCCTACGGCCGCCGGTGGGACGTGCCGCCGGGGCACCTGAGCCGACCGGCGCGGCGTGCACAAGCACACGGTGCACGGCGGCGCGTCGGCCGCTGGAGCGACCATCCTGCACGGTGCGGGCGACGACGGCGGGCGGCGGTCACCGCGTCGGCACGCTTCGCGCGGCCCGGCCGGCGTGCGCGATCGTGGCCGACCCGACCACCCGGGTGCCGTCGTAGAGCACCACGGACTGGCCGGGCGCCACCCCGCGGACCCGCTCGTCCAGGTGCACCTGCAGCCGCTGCTCCGGTATGCCGTCGCGCACCACCCGCTCGACGCGCGCGGTCGCCGGGTGCTCCTCCCCGTGGGCGCGGATCTGCGCGCCGAGCCGCAGCTCGGCCTCCGGGGCCGGCCCGCACCAGCGGACGTGGTCGGCGGTGATCAGGTCGACCCCGAGCAGCTCCTCCGGACCGACGACCACGGTGTTGGAGCTGGTGTCGGTGGAGACGACATACCGCTTGGAGCCGTCGGCGGGCGGGACCTTGAGGCCCAGACCGCGGCGCTGGCCGACGGTGTAGCCGTGGGCGCCGCCGTGCTCGCCCAGCACCGTGCCCTCGTGGTCGACGATCGGACCGGGCCGCTCGCCCAGCCGCTGGGCGAGCCAGCCGCGGGTGTCGCCGTCGGCGATGAAGCAGATGTCGTGGGAGTCCGGCTTCCTGGCCACGCTGAACCCCCGGGCCGCGGCCTCCTCCCGGATCTGCGGCTTGGTGGTGTCGCCGAGCGGGAAGAAGCTGCGCGCCAGCTGGTCGGCGTCGAGCACCCCCAGCACGTAGGACTGGTCCTTGGCGGCGTCGACGGCGCGGTGCAGCTCGCGGCGCACGCCGCCGGGCGCCTCCGGGTCGGGCACCTCCACGACCTGGGCGTAGTGCCCGGTCGCGACGGCGTCGAAGCCCAGCGCCAGGGCCTTGTCGAGCAGCGCGGCGAACTTGATCTTCTCGTTGCAGCGCAGGCAGGGGTTGGGGGTGCGGCCGGCGGCGTACTCGGCGACGAAGTCCTCGACGACGTCCTGCCGGAAGCGCTCGGCCATGTCCCACACGTAGAACGGGATGCCGAGCCGGTCGGCGACCCGGCGCGCGTCGCCGGCGTCCTCGATCGTGCAGCACCCGCGGGCGCTCTCCCGCAGCGTGGCCGCGGACTGGGCCAGCGCCAGGTGGACGCCGACGACCTCGTGCCCGGCGTCGAGCATCCGGGCGGCGGCGACCGCCGAGTCCACTCCCCCGCTCATCGCGGCGACCACCCTCATCGCGGCCGCCTCACGCCCGCACCCGGGAGGAGGCCGAGTGCGCCCGCCGGGCCCGCTCGAGGGCCTCGGGCAGCGCCGCCAGGAAGGCCTCGACGTCGGCCATCGTCGAGCCGTGCCCGAGGGTGAGGCGCAGCGAGCCGCGGGCCTCCTCCTCGGGGACGCCCATCGCGAGCAGGACGTGGCTGGGGCGCGGCACGCCGGCCTGGCAGGCCGACCCGGTCGAGCAGGCGATGCCCGCCGCGTCGAGCAGGTAGAGCAGGGAGTCGCCCTCGCACCCCTCGACCCGCAGGTGCGCGTTGCCGGCGAGGCGTCGCGTCGTGTCCCCCGGCTCCCAGGCGCCGCTGACGCGGATGCCGTCGTCGAGGGCGAGCGCGCCCTGGACGAGCGCGTCGCGCAGCACGGCCAGGTGCCGGGCGTGGCTGGCCTGGTGCTCGGCGGCGTGCACGACGGCCTCGGCCAGCCCGGCGATGCCCGGGGTGTCGAGGGTGCCCGAGCGCAGCTGGCGCTCCTGGCCGCCGCCGTGGGTGAGCGGCACCGGTGCCTGGTCGCGGCCGGCGGTGAGCACGCCCACGCCCAGCGGTCCGCCGATCTTGTGGCCGGTGACCACGCCGAGGTCGACGGCCGACAGGTCGACGGGCACCTGCCCGAGCGCCTGCACCGCGTCGGAGTGGAAGGGTATGCCGTGCTCGTGCGCCACGGCGGCGAGGTCTGCCACCGGCTGGACGGTGCCGACCTCGTTGTTGGCCCACATCACGCTGGCCAGCGCGACGGTGCCCGGCCCGCCGTCGGCGGCGAGCGCGGCGGCGAGCGCCGCCGGGGTGACCACGCCCTCGGCGTCGGGCTCGACGAAGGTGACGCGGGCGCCCTCCCGGGCGACGAGGTGCTCGACCGCGTCGAGGACCGCGTGGTGCTCGATCCCGCTGACCACGAGCCGGTCGCGGGCGGGGTCGGCGGCGCGGCGCGCGGCGTACGTGCCCTTGACCGCGAGGTTGTCCGACTCGGTGCCCCCGGAGGTGAAGATCACCTCGCTGGGCCGCACGCCCAGCGACTCGGCGATCCGCTCGCGCGACTCCTCGACCACGCGGCGCGCGTCACGGCCCGGGGTGTGCAGCGAGCTGGCGTTGCCGGTGCGCCGCATCGCGGCGACGACGACGTCCAGGACCTCGTCCAGCACCGGCGTGGTCGCGGCGTGGTCGAGGTAGTGGGTGGGGACGGGGCGAGGCACCACCCGAGTCTACGAGGGGTGCCTCGCCGCTCCGAAATGCGCCGGGACGCCCAGGTCAGCCCTTGCGGGCCTGGATCTCCTGGGTGGCCTGGGGCAGGACGGTGAACAGGTCGCCGACCACGCCGTAGTCGACCAGCTCGAAGATCGGGGCCTCGGGGTCCTTGTTGACCGCGACGATCGTCTTGGAGGTCTGCATGCCGGCCCGGTGCTGGATCGCCCCGGAGATGCCGGCCGCGACGTAGAGCTGGGGGCTGACGGAGACGCCGGTCTGACCGACCTGCGCCGAGTGGGGGTACCAGCCGGCGTCGACCGCCGCGCGGGAGGCGCCCACGGCCGCGCCGAGGGAGTCGGCGAAGGCCTCCACCGGCGAGAAGTCGCCCGCGGTGCCGCGGCCGCCGGAGACCACGATCGCGGCCTCGGTCAGCGACGGGCGCCCGGAGGCGGCCTTCTCCTTGCGGCCGGTGATCCGGGCGGCTTTGGCCGCCTCGGAGACCTGGGCCTCGACGGCCTCGACCGCCGCGGCGGCCGGCGCCTCCTGCACCGGCACCGAGTTGGGCTTGAGGGTGACCACCGGGCTGCCCTGCCTCACCACCGAGGTGACCGTGTAGGAGCCGGCGAAGACCGACTGGACGGTCTGCACGCCGCCGCCCTCGGCCGGGGTGACGTCCACGGCGTCGGTGACCAGGCCCGAGGAGGTCTTGATCGCCAGCCGGGCCGCGATCTCCTTGCCGTCGTTGGTCGAGGGCAGCAGCACCGCCGCCGGGGAGGTCCTCTCCACCAGCTGCGCCAGGACCTCGGCGACCGGGGCCACCAGGTGCTCGGTGACGTCCGAGGACTCCACGGCGTACACCTTGGCGGCGCCGTAGCGCCCGAGGAACTCGGCGGCGCCCTGGGCGCCGGCGCCGACGAAGACCGCCGACGGCTCGCCCAGGCGGGCGGCCGCGGTCAGCAGCTCGGCGGTGGACTTGCGGACGTCGCCGTCGACGTGGTCGACCAGGACGAGAACTTCAGCCATTGTCAGATGTCTCCTAGATCTTCCGGTCGGGCTCAGACGAACTTGCGCGAGGCCAGGAACTCGGCCAGGGCCTTGCCGCCCTCGCCCTCGTCGGTGACCACCTCGCCCTGGGTGCGCGGTGGCCGCGCCTCGACCGCCGTCACCGGCGACCACGAGGCGTCCAGGCCGACCTGGCCGGCGTCCACGCCCAGGTCGGCCAGCGACCAGGTCTCCACCGGCTTCTTCTTCGCCGCCATGATCCCCTTGAACGAGGGGTAGCGCGGCTCGTTGATCTGGTCGGTCACGCTCACCACCGCGGGCAGGTCCGCCTCCACCGTCAGCGAGGCGCTCTCGTCGTCACGGCGCACGGTGACCTTCGAGCCCTCCACCGTCAGCTCCGAGGCGAAGGTCACCTGCGGCAGGCCCAGCCGCTCGGCCAGCATCGCCGGCACCACCGACATCGTCCCGTCGGTCGAGGCCAGCCCGGTCAGCACCAGGTCGACCTCG
>QEUR01000245.1:4858-9509 GCA_003577095.1 Acidobacteriota bacterium | reverse complement strand
GCGGTGACCGCCCCGATGCAGGGCACGATCGTCAAGGTCGCCGTCGAGGAGGGCCAGGCCGTGGCCCAGGGCGACGTCGTCGTGGTGCTCGAGGCGATGAAGATGGAGCAGCCGATCAAGGCCCACAAGGACGGGACCGTGAGCGGGCTGTCGGCGACGGTCGGCGAGACCGTCTCCAACGGCGCCGTCCTCTGCGAGCTCAAGGACTGACCACGCGCTGACCGGACCAGCGCTGGTCGCCCGCGCGCCGCGCTTCCCTCGCGGCCCCGGAGCGGCTAGAACAGGGGGATGGCGCCGACGCGGACGCCGCCACGGGTCCGGCAGGGCAGGGGCCCGGCCCGGGAGGCCCGGCACGCCGGTGCCCCGTTCGTCCTCCCGGTGTTCCTGGCTGCCTCCTTCCTCTACCTGGAGGTCGTGCTCCGGCTGTCGACCGACACCCCCCTCCTCGGCGGCGGGCTGGCCTATGTGGTCCTCTTCTCCGGCGCGGCCGGCCTGGTGGGCTTCCTGCTCGTCAGCCTGGTGCGGGGCCGGGCCAGGACCGTCGTCACCGGGACGCTGCTGTCCGTGGTGACCCTGCTGTTCATGGCCCAGCTGGTCTACCACGACATCTTCGGCACCCTCTTCACCGTCTTCTCGGCCGTCCACGGCGGCCAGGCCGCCCAGTTCACCGACGTCGTCCTCGGGGCGGTCGTCCGCGACGCCCCGGTGCTGGCCCTCCTCGCGGTCCCGCTCGCCCTCTTCCTGCTCCTGCACAAGAGGTCACCGGCCCTGCGCTACCGCTTCGGCTGGTTCGAGCGCGGGGTGGCCGGCCTCGTCGCGCTCCTCCTCCACGGTGCCGCCATGCTCGGGATGAGCCTGGGGCCGCAGGGGAACGCCACGGCCTACGACGCCTACCACCGCAGCACCGAGCCGGTCGCCTCGGTCGGTCGGCTCGGGCTGCTGACGACGACGCGGCTGGACCTGCAGCGCACCCTGCTGGGTCTGGAGCCCGACCTGGCGCCGCCCCCGATGACGATCGCGCCGAGCACGCCGGCGGCACCCGACGGGGCGGAGGGCCTGCCGTCCGGTCACGACCCGGACGACGCGCACGACGCGGGCGACCGGGGCGGGAGCCAGGACCAGGAGGTCGAGTACGGCCAGAACGCCATGGACATCGACTTCGAGGCGCTCCGCGCCGACACCGACGACGAGACCCTGCGGGCCATGCACGAGTACTTCGGCAGCCTCACGCCGAGCAGCAAGAACGACCACACCGGCCGGTTCGAGGGCTACAACCTGGTCTTCCTCACCGCCGAGGCCTTCTCGCACTACGCGGTGGACGAGGAGGTCACGCCCACGCTCTACCGGATGGCCAACGAGGGCTACACCTTCACCGACTTCTACAACCCGGTGTGGGGCGTGAGCACCTCCGACGGCGAGTACGTCGCGACCACCGGGCTCATCCCCAAGAGCGGGGTGTGGAGCATGCTCGTCTCGGGCGAGAACTCGATGCCGTTCGCGATGGGCAACCAGCTGCGGCGGCTCGGCTACACGACCAAGGCCTACCACGACCACACCTACGACTACTACGGCCGCGACGTCTCCCACCCCAACCTGGGCTACGACTACAAGGGCGTGGGCAACGGGCTCGAGGTCACCCCCACCTGGCCCGAGTCCGACGTCGAGATGATCGACGTCACCACCGACGAGTACGTCCACGACGAGCCCTTCCACGCCTACTACATGACGGTGAGCGGCCACCTGCTCTACAACTGGGGCGGCAACTTCATCGCCGCCAAGAACCGCGAGCTGGTCCAGGACCTGCCCTACGGCGAGGCGGGCAAGGCGTACATGGCGACCCAGATCGAGCTGGACCGCGCCCTGGAGCTGCTGGAGGAGCGCCTGGAGGAGGCCGGGGTCGCCGACCGCACGCTCATCGTGCTCAGCGCGGACCACTACCCCTACGGCCTGGAGAAGAAGGACCTTGACGACCTCGCCGGCCACGAGGTCGACGAGCGCTTCGAGCTGCACCGCAGCAGCCTGATCATCTACGCGCCCGGCATGGAGCACGAGGTCGTCGACGAGCCGGTGGCCAGCATGGACATCATCCCCACGCTGTCCAACCTGCTCGGGCTGGAGTTCGACTCCCGCCTGCTCATGGGTCGCGACGTCTTCGCCGGGACCGACCCGCTGGTGATCTTCAACGACCGCAGCTTCATCACCGACAGGGGCCGCTACGACAGCCGCTCCGGCGAGTTCACCCCGGTGGACGGGGCCGAGGTGCCCGACGGCTACCGGCAGGCGGTCTCCGAGGAGATCGACCGCAAGTTCTGGTTCTCGGCCCAGATCCTGGACCAGGACTACTACGACGTGGTCGTCGACCGCTGAGCGCGCGGGAGCGGGTCAGTCGGCGATCTCGTGCAGCTGCCGGGCCGCCTCGGACAGCGAGCCCGACATCGACGGGTACACCGTGAAGGTCGAGGAGAACTGGTCGACGTTGAGCCGGTTGGCCACCGCCAGCGCGATGGGGAAGATCAGCTCGCTGGCCCGCGGGCTGACGACCACTCCCCCGACGATCGTCAGGCTGCCCTTGCGCGCGAAGATCTTGACGAACCCGTCGGAGACGTTCTGCATCTTGGCCCGCGGGTTCTTGGTCAGCGGCAGCATGACGGCGCGCGCGTCGACCCGGCCCTCGTCGATGTCGGCCTGGCTCACCCCGACCGTCGCGATCTCGGGGTCGGTGAAGATGTTGGAGCTCACCTTGCCCAGCGACAGCGGGGCGACCGCGTCCCCGAGCGCGTGCGCGACGGCGATGCGGCCCTGCATGGCGGCGACCGAGGCGAGCGGGAGGACGCCGGTGCAGTCTCCCGCGGCATACACCCCGGGGACGCTGGTCCGCGAGACCCGGTCGACCTCGATGTGGCCCGACCTGGACAGCCGCACGCCGGCCTCCTCCAGACCCATGTCGGTGGTGTTGGGGATCGAGCCGACGGCCAGCAGCGCGTGCGAGCCCTGCACCTCGCGGCCGTCCTCGAGGGTCACCACCACCCCGTCGCCCTCGCGGCGCACGGCGCCGGCGCGGGAGCGGTTGAGCACGGTCATGCCGCGGCGGCGGAAGACCTCCTCCACCACGTTGGCCGCGTCGGCGTCCTCGCCGGGCAGCACGCGGTCGCGCGAGGAGATCAGCGTCACCGCGCAGCCCAGCCCCAGGTAGGCGTGCGCCAGCTCGGCGCCGGTGACGCCGGAGCCGATGACGACCAGGTGCTCGGGCAGCTCGGTCAGGTCCCAGATCTGCTGCCAGGTCAGGATCCGCTCGCCGTCCGGCACCGCCGTGTCCAGCACCCGCGGCCGCGCCCCGGTGGAGACCAGCACCACGTCGGCGTCGATGACCCGGGTGGCGTCCGCCTCGCGGCGGTCCTCCCCGTGGGGCGAGGGCTGCTCGCCGGAGGCCACGCCCTCCACGCCCTGCACCACCTCCACGCGCCGGTCGGGCAGCAGCCTCCCCGCGCCCTGCACGACCTCGACGCCGGCGCTCTCCAGCCGCTCGTCGATGTCGCGGCTCTGCGCGCGGGCCAGGTCCATGATCCGGGTGTTGACGTCGGCGATGTGGGCGGTCACGCCCTGGTCCCCCGGCACGTTGGCGCCGTCGAAGTGCACGCCGATGCGGCGGGCCGCGCTGAACCGGTCCATGAAGTCGGCGGTGGCGATGAGCGCCTTGCTCGGGACGCAGTCGGTGAGCACCGCGGCGCCCCCGACGCCGGAGCGCTCGACGACGGTGACCTCGGCGCCGAGCTGGGCGGCACCCAGGGCCGCCTCGTACCCGCCGGGCCCCCCGCCGACGACGACCACGGACATGTTCGCTGCACTCACGACCCCCATCCAACCATCGGTAGGCTGCGACGGTGACCTCCACCTCCGTCTCCCACCCCGACCTGACCGACCCGGCCACCGACCCGCAGGAGGTGGCCCGCGCCGCCGCCGCGGTCATCGCCGAGCGCACCGGCGCCCCGCGCCACGACATCGCCCTGGTGCTGGGCAGCGGCTGGAAGCCGGCCGCCGACCTGCTCGGCAGGGCGTCGGCCGAGATCGACAACACCGACGTCCCGGGCTTCACCGCCGCCGCGGTCGAGGGGCACTCGGGCACGATGCGCTCGGTGCCGCTGGCCGACGGTCGACGCGTCCTGGTCTACGGCACGCGCACCCACTACTACGAGGGCCTCGGCGTGCGCGCGGTCGTGCACGCCGTGCGCACCGCCGCCGCCGCCGGGTGCTCGACGATCGTGCTCACCAACGGCTGCGGTGGCCTGCGTCCCGAGTGGGCGCCCGGCACGCCCGTGCTGATCCGCGACCACATCAACCTGACCGCCGACTCGCCCCTGGAGGGCGCGACCTTCGTCGACCTCACCGACGTCTACACGCCGCGGCTGCGCGAGGTCGCCCGCCAGATCGACCCGACCCTCGACGAGGGCGTCTACGTGCAGTTCCGCGGACCGCACTACGAGACGCCCGCCGAGGTGGCGATGGCCCGCACCATCGGCGGCGACCTCGTGGGCATGTCCACCACGCTGGAGGCGATCGCCGCCCGCGAGGCCGGCATGGACGTGCTGGGCATCTCCCTGGTGACCAACCCGGCGGCCGGGATCAGCCCGACGCCGCTGGACCACCAGGAGGT
>QEUR01000245.1:0-4834 GCA_003577095.1 Acidobacteriota bacterium | reverse complement strand
GAGGTCATCGAGGCCGGCCAGGTCGCCGCGCAGCGGTGCGGCGACCTGCTCGCGCGCATCGTCGAGAAGATCTGAGGAAGGACGAGGTATGCCGCACCCGACCGACGTGGACCTGCTCGCCCGGGCGCACGCCTGGCTCGCGGACGACCCCGACGAGGAGACGCGCGCCGAGCTGCAGGAGCTCCTGGACCGCGCCGAGGGCGGGGAGGCCGCGGCCGTCGAGGAGCTCGAGGACCGCTTCTCCGGCTTCCTCGAGTTCGGCACGGCCGGGCTGCGGGGCGCCCTGGGTGCCGGCCCCAACCGGATGAACCGCGCGGTGGTGATCCGCACGGCGGCCGGCCTCACGGCATACCTGACCCGCGAGCTGGAGGCGGCCGGTGACCGCACGCCCGGCCCGGCGGTCGTGATCGGCTTCGACGCGCGGCGCAACTCCGACGTCTTCGCCCGCGACACCGCGGCGGTCGTCGAGGCGGCGGGCGGGCGCGCGATGGTGCTGTCCCGGCCGCTGCCCACGCCGGTGCTGGCGTTCGCGATCCAGCACCTCGGCGCCGACGCCGGCGTGATGGTGACCGCCAGCCACAACCCGCCGCAGGACAACGGCTACAAGGTCTACCTCGGCGACGGCTCGCAGATCGTGCCGCCCGCCGACAGCGGCATCTCCGAGCAGATCGCGCTGGTCGGCTCGGCGAGCGCGGTGCCGATGGCCGACGACGGCTGGGTCACCCTCGGCGAGGACGTCGTCGAGGCCTACCTCGACGCGGCGGTCGCGGTGCTCGACCCGGGCAGCCCGCGCGACCTGTCGGTCGTGCACACCGCGCTGCACGGCGTCGGCTCGCAGGTCGTGCAGGAGGCCTTCCGCCGCGCGGGCTTCCCGGAGGTGGCGCCGGTGGCCAGCCAGGAACGGCCCGACCCCGACTTCCCGACCGTGACCTTCCCCAACCCCGAGGAGCCGGGGGCGATCGACGCGGCGCTCGAGCTGGCCGGGGAGCTCCGGCCCGACCTGGTGGTCGCCAACGACCCCGACGCCGACCGGTGCGCGCTGGCCGTCGAGGACGGCGGCAGCTGGCGGATGCTGCGCGGCGACGAGGTCGGCGCGCTGCTCGGCCACCACGTCCTCGCCCGCGGCCGCGCGAGCGGCGACCGGCAGGTGCTGGCCCGCTCGATCGTCTCCTCGCGCCTGCTCGGGGCGATGGCGCGGGCGGCGGGCGTGCCGGGGCAGGAGACCCTGACCGGCTTCAAGTGGATCGGCAGGGTCCCGGGGCTGGCGTACGGCTACGAGGAGGCGCTCGGCTACTGCGTCGACCCGGCCACCGTGCCCGACAAGGACGGGGTCACCGCGGCGCTGATGGCCGCCGAGCTGGCCGCCACGCTCAAGGCCGGGGGCCGCACGCTGCTCGACGTGCTCGACGACCTGGCGGTGGAGCACGGCGTGCACGCCACGGACGCCTTCTCGGTGCGGGTCGCGGACCTCGCGCTCATCGCGCCGGTCCTGGCGAGGCTCCGCGAGCAGCCGCCGTCCGAGCTGGGCGGGGTGCCCGTGACCGGCGCAGAGGACCTCGCGTCCGGGGTCGACGGGCTGCCCCCGACCGACGGCCTGCGCTTCCACCTGGAGGACGGCACGCGCGTGATCGTGCGGCCCAGCGGCACCGAGCCCAAGCTCAAGGTCTACCTGGAGGCGGTCGTGCCGGTGGACGGGCGCCCCGGCCTCGCGCAGGCACGCGCGGAGGCGGCGCGCCGGCTGGCCGCGGTGCGTGAGGGTATGGAGCGGCTCACCGCGGTCTGACCCGGTGCGCCCCGGGGCACTCAGCTGAGCAGCGCCACCACCAGCAGGGTCAGCGCCACCGCGAGCACCACGACCGCCGACCAGGCGGTCGTGCGGGTCACCTCCTGCTCGTCGGACGCGTGGGAGCGTGCCTCTCCCCCGTCGAGGCGCCACCGCTGGAGGGTGCGGTGCACCTGGTCGGCCACGCCCTGCGCGGTCGTGCCGGCCGAGCCGCGGTGGCGGGTCGTCTCGGCGAAGTCGTCCACGGCGCGGCGGCGCACCCACTCGCGCCGCACCGGCACCGCCCACGCGCTGTGCGTGCGGCCCGCCCGGTCGTGCAGCTCCAGGGCCCACCGGTCGGTGACCTCCTCGACCGCCGCGAACGGCACGCGGACGTCGCGCACCAGATTGGCCAGGACGACGCCGTCGGTGCGCAGCTGCACGTGCGGCCGGAGGAAGAGCACCCACGCCAGCCCCGCGAGCGCCACCACCAGCGCGGCCGGCCAGGCCAGCCCGCGGTGGGCGCCGCTGAGCAGGTCCATGACCGTCAGCGCGGCGAAGACGCCGGCGACCGCCACCATCGCCCAGCCGACGATCATCGCGGGCAGGGTGCGGTAGACGCGGACGAGGTCTCCGGTCGGCGCGGACTGCGTGGTGGGGGCCCTCACGCCGCCCGAGTCTACGGGCGGGCGCCACCTAGAATGGCCGACCATGGATCCTGACGCCGGCCGCCGCGCACGGGTGCTCGTCCTCTCCGGTCCCAGCGGCGCCGGCAAGTCACGCCTGGCGCGGCGCCTGCACGAGAGCCACGGGTGGCCCCTGCTGCCGCTGGACGACTTCTACCGCGAGGTCGACGCCCCCGGTCTGCCGATGAGCCCGCTGGGCCTGCCGGACTGGGACGACGTGCGCTCCTGGGACCTCGACGCGGCGCTGACGGCGGCCGAGGAGCTGTGCGTGCGGGGCAGCACGCGCGTGCCGACCTACGACATCGCGACCTCGCGGGTCGTCGGCCACCGCACCCTCGAGCTGGGCGAGGCGTCCGTGGTCGTGGCCGAGGGCATCTTCGCGGCGCACACCGTCGAGGGGCTGCGCGAGCGCGGCCTGCTCGCTGGCGCCTGGTGCGTCCACCACCGGCCGTGGGTGGTCTTCGCCCGCCGGCTGGCGCGCGACCTGGCCGAGCGGCGCAAGCCCCCGCTCACCCTCTGGCGACGGGGCCATGCCCTGCGCCGCGCCCAGCCCGGTATCGTGGCCGCCCACCGGGCCCTGGGGGCCGAGCCGGTCCGGGCCAGGGTCGCCGAGCGCCTGGCCGGCGACCTGCTGGAGCCCCGGCGGCACGGCATACCCAGGGACGCGCGGGACGCAGGAGGAGCAGGGGGATGAGCGACCAGCCACGAGGGCACGAGCCGGACGGGCAGGTGCCGCGGTGGACGCCGCCGCCGGGAGCCCCGCCGTCGGTCCCGCCGCCGCCCACCGGCCCCATGCCCCCGGCCCCCGCCTGGCAGCAGCTGCCGCCGGAGCAGCTGGCCCGCCTGCACCAGCCGGGCGTCGTGCCGCTGCGGCCGCTGTCCCTGGGGGACGTCTTCGGCGGGGCCCTGCAGACGATGCGCCGCAACCCCTCGGCGACGGTCGGCACCGGCTTCCTCGTGCTCGCGGTGCTGCTCGTGCCCTCCTTCCTGGGCTCGTTGGCGGTGCTCCGGGTCGGCGCGCTGGCGTCCGAGGACCGTTACCTGCTCTCCACGCTGGTCAGCGTCCTCTTCCTGGCCCTCGCCTCCGCGGCGCTGACCGGCATGATCGTGCACGTCGTGGGCGAGGCCGTGCTCGGCGACCGAGCCGGCCTGGGCGACACCTGGCGCGCCGTCCGCGGCCGGCTCCCCGCCCTGCTCGGGGTCCTCGTCCTCATGTCCCTGGTGCTCGCCCTGCTCGCCGTCCTGGCCGTCGTGGGCGCGCTCCTGCTCGCCTGGACGCTGTCGAGCGTCGGCGAGGTCGCCGCCGTCGTCGCAGCCGTGCTTGCGATGCTCGTGCTGCTGCTGGTGGTGGCGTGGGTGGGCATCCGCCTGTCCCTGGCGCCCGCAGCGGTGGTCCTGGAGCGGGCGGGGCCGTGGCGCGGCCTGCGCCGCTCGTGGCTGCTGACCACCGGCGGGCAGGGCTGGCGGGTGGTCGGCATCACCGTGCTGGCCGGCATCCTGACCGGGATCTTCAGCAGCACCGTGCAGTTCCCCGTGTCGCTGGTCACCGGGCTCCTCGTCGGCCTGGACCCGTTGGGCGACGCCGCGCTCACCAGCCCGGTCGTCATCGGCGTCGACCACCTCGTGCAGCTCGTGGTCAACGCCTTCGTCGTGCCGTTCACCGCGGGCGTCACCGCCCTCCTCTACCTCGACCAGCGGATCCGCAGGGAGGGCCTCGACGGCGCCCTCGTTCGCGCGGCCCAGGCGCGGGCCGCCGCGCGGACCCGCTGACCCGGGTCGGGACGTGGTCATCACCGGCGTCCCGGTCGACCCGGACCGGGAGGAGGCGCGGCGCCTGCTCGAGGACGAGCTGCGCGACCCCTCCTACCAGCTGCACGAGTCCCTCGTGGTGCGCGCCTGGCGCTGGGTGAACGACCACCTCCCCGCGCTCGACCTGCCCGCCCGGCTGCCGTCGTGGACGGCCTGGGTCGTGCTGGGCGGCGTGCTCCTGATCGCCCTCGCCGTCGTGCTGTTCGCCGCGCGCGACCGCTGGCGCCGGCGCGGGCCCGACGGCCGCGGGCCCGGCGGCGTCCTGGACGAGGCCGGCACCTCCGCGACCGACTACCGCCGGCGCGCGCAGCAGGCGATGACCGCCGGCGACCACCGTGCCGCGTTGCTGGACGCCTACCGGGCGGTGGCCGCCGGCGCCGTCGAACGCGCCCTCCTGGACCCCCGGCCCGGGCGCACCGCCCACGAGGTCGCCGTCTCCCTCGCCCCGGTGCTCCCCGAGGAGGCCGACGCCCTGGCGCGGGCCGCGGACCGCTTCGACGCGGTGCGCTACGGCGGGGCCGCGACGGGCGCCGAGGGGGCGCGGCGGATGCTCGAGCTCGACCGTCGCGTCGCCGCC
>QEUR01000244.1 GCA_003577095.1 Acidobacteriota bacterium | reverse complement strand
GGCGACCTCAGTGCGCGAGGCGCGGCAGCCACCGCGGCCCGGTGTGGGCGCGGTCGCCCAGCAGCGCCAGCACCGAGGGCAGCAGGATGCCGCGCACGACCGTCGCGTCCAGCAGGATCGCGACCGCCAGGCCGACGCCCATCTGCTTCATCTCGAGCAGGGACAGGGTGCCGAAGACCGAGAACACGCCGACCATGACCGCCGCGGCCGCGGTGACCACGCCCGCCGAACGTGCCACGCCGTGCCGGATCGCCTCGGCGGCGGTCAGGCCCGAGTCGCGTGCCTCGCGGACCCGGCTGGGGACGAAGACGTGGTAGTCCATCGAGAGCCCGAAGAGCATGACGAAGAGCATCAGCGGCAGCCAGGCCGCGACGGTGCCGGTCGTGGTGAAGCCGAGCAGCCCCTCGGCCCAGGTGGACCCGCCGAAGACCAGCTCCAGCACGCCGTAGGCGGCACCCACCGACAGCAGGTTGAGCCCGACGGTGGCGGCGGCCAGCGACAGCGAGCCGAAGGAGACCGCCATCACGACCAGGGTCAGGGCCAGGACGAAGCCGACCACCCACGGCAGCCGTCCGTCCATCCAGTCGGTCATGTCGACGTTCATCGCGCTGCCGGCCAGGTAGACCTCCGCGCCCGGCACGTCGGCCAGCTCGGCGCGGACCTGCGGCAGGACGTCCTCCCGGACCTGGTCGACGACGGCCGGCAGGGCCTCGTCGCTGCCGTTGATGTCGATCCCGACGTCCCAGGTCACCACCGTGCCGTCGGTCGAGGTGGTGACCGCCGGGGCCGCGCCGGTGACGTGGTCGAGGGCGAGCAGCTCGTCGGTCGCGCCGAGCAGCGCCGCCCCGACCTCGTCGGCGGAACCCTCGGGGACGGAGGCCACGAAGGTCAGGGCCTCGCCGTCGGAGGGCACCGCGCGCTGCAGCTGCTCGTAGGCCGCCACGGCCGGCAGGTCCTGGGGCAGGGTCTCGAGGCCCCCGAGGGAGGTCTTCATGCCCAGGGCGGGGAGAGCCAGCGCGACCAGGAGGCTGGCCGAGGCGAGCGCCCAGGCGAGGGGTCGTCGGGTGACCGCGCCGGCCAGCCGGCCCCATCCGGAGTCGGGAGAACCCGCGCGGGCCGTCCGCCGCCGCGTGAACGGCAGCCGGAGCCACTCCACCCGGTCGCCCAGGACGGAGAGCAGGGCCGGCAGGGTGGTCACCGCGGCGACCACGGCGATGCCGACGACGATCATCGCGCCGAGGCCCATCGCGGCGAACATCCCGCCGGCGACGAGCATCCCGGACATGGCCACGACGACGGTGAGGCCGGAGACGACCACGGCCCGCCCGGCTGTCGCGCCGGCGATGCCGATCGAGTCGCGCACGGAGGCGCCGGCAGCGCGCTCCTCCCGCGCGCGGCGCATGACGAACAGCGCGTAGTCGACCCCGACGGCCAGGCCGATGAGCAGCACCAGGCTCTGGGTGTTCTGGTCGACCGGCATGATCCCGGTGGAGACCGCGGCGGTCAGTCCGAGCGCCACCCCGACGCTGCCCAGTCCGAGCGCCAGCGGCACCCCGGCGGCCACGACGGCGCCGAAGGCGAGCAGCAGCACCACCAGGGTGATCGGGATCGCGAAGAGCTCGGCACGCAGGAAGTCGTCGCCGAGCTGGGAGTCCACCTGCTCGTTGATCGAGGCGACCCCGAACTGGCCGACCTGCAGGTCGGGGTGCTCCGCGGCCAGCGCGGTCGTCGCCGCCGAGACGGCCGACACGTCGACCGCCTCGCCGTCGGCGTCCGCGGCCAGCTCGACGGGCAGCACCAGGCTCCCGTCCTGCCCCGGGAAGGGCGCGCCGACGGCCGCCACGCCGTCCAGCCCCTCGTAGGCGGCGACGAGCTCCTCGCCCAGCGGCGCCAGCTCGGCCTGCGCGATCGGGCCCGCCGGGTCGGTGACGACGACCATCTCGGTCGGGTCCTGGCCGAAGTCGGCCTCGAGCAGCTCGGCGGCGGCCTTGCTGTCGCCGACGAGGCTGTCCTCGAAGTCGGCGATCTTGATGCCCAGGCCCACCATCAGCGCGATGCCGGCGGCGAGCGAGACGACGGGGGCCACGAGCACCACCCACCGGTGGTCGGCGGACCACAGGGCCAGGCGGCTGCGCCGCAGGTCGGGACGGTATGGGGTGCCGCCCGCCCCGTGCTCCGCGCCCGGGGGACCGGTGGGCGGAGCGGGGAGGACGGAGGTCTGGGGGTCAAGTGTCTGGGTCTGAGTTGCCACGGCGTCAAGACTCGCCGGGCCCGGACCTGGGCACACGCCCGCTGGCCGCCCATTCCCGCGGGGCTTCCCGCACCGCCGGGGTGGGGGTAGCCCTACCCTGGGCAGTCATGCACACCTGGGACCCGGACCGCTACCTGACCTACGCCGACGAGCGCGGGCGCCCCTTCGTCGAGCTGGTGGCAAGGGTGGGTGCCGAGGCTCCGCGGACCGTCGTCGACCTCGGCTGCGGGCCGGGCAACCTGACCCGGCTGCTCGCCCTCCGGTGGCCGGAGGCCGAGGTGGTCGGCGTCGACTCCAGCGAGGACATGGTGGCCCGCGCCAGCAGGGTCGAAGGCGTCTCGGCGCAGGTCGCGGACATCCGCGAGTGGGCGACGGGGGCCACCGCCGCCGGGCCCGCCGCGCCGGTCGACGTGCTCGTCTCCAACGCGGCGCTCCAGTGGGTCCCCGACCACCTCGAGCTGCTGCCCGCGCTGCTCGACCGCGTGGCACCGGGCGGCTGGTTCGCGATGCAGGTGCCCGGCAACTTCCAGGAACCCAGCCACACGATCAGGCGCGACCTCGCCGCCGAGCCGGAGTACGCCGCATACACCAGCGGGGTGGCGGTGCCCTCGTCCCACGACCCCGCGACCTACCTGGAGACGATCGCCGCGCAGGGCTGGCAGGTCGACGCCTGGGAGACGACCTACCTGCACGTGCTGCACGGCCCGGACCCGGTCTTCGCCTGGGTGTCCGGCACGGGCGCGCGGCCGGCCCTCCAGGCCCTCCCCGCCGACCTGCGGGCGCGTTTCGAGGAGGAGTTCCGCCGCCGGCTGCGCGAGGCTTACCCCGACCGCGGGCACGGCGTCGTGCTGCCCTTCCGGCGGGTCTTCGCCGTCGCCCACCGCTGAGCGCCGCCGAGGGGCACCATTGGGGTCATGGACCTGACGATCGTCGGCTGCACCGGTTCCCTGGCCGGGCCCGAGTCGCCCGCCAGCAGCTACCTGCTCACCGCCGAGCACGGGGGCCGGACCTGGCGGCTGCTGCTCGACCTCGGCTCCGGAGCCCTGGGCGCGCTGCAACGGCATACCGACCCCCTGTCGCTCGACGCCGTGGTGCTCTCCCACCTGCACCCGGACCACTGCCTCGACCTGACCGGCCTGCAGGTGCTGCGGCAGCACGGGCCGGCACCGGCCGAGCGGGACCTGCCGGTGCACGCGCCCGCGGGGGCGGCCGAGCGGATGGCGCGCGCCCACGGGGTCCTCGCCCCCCAGCCGATGACCGGTATGGCGTTCGCCGACCTCGTCGACGCCGTCCCCTTCGTGGTCGGCCCGTTCACGGTCACGCCCTACGAGGTGCTGCACCCGGTGCCGGCCTACGGGCTGCGGGTCGAGGCCGGGGGCGCGGTGCTGGGCTACACCGGCGACACCGACACCTGCCCTGGGCTGGAGCCGCTGCTGAGGGACGCCGACCTGGCGCTCGCGGAGGCCTCCTTCCTCGAGGGCAGGGACACCGACCGGGGCGTCCACCTGACCGCGCGGAGGGCGGCAGAGGCGGCCGTCGCGGCGGGCGCGCGCAGGCTCATGCTCACCCACCTGTCGCCCTGGACGCCGCCGGACGAGGTGCGGGCCGAGGCCGCTCAGGTGTGGACCGGGGAGGTGGAGCTGGCCGTGGCCGGTGCGGTCGTGGAGATCGCGCCGGCGCGGGGCTGAGCGCGCCCGGGGCAATCCCGGGGCACGGTCCCGGCCGTACCATCTGGCATGGCTCCCGTCTCCCGCGCCGACCGTGCGGACGACGCCGCGCTGCTCGCCGGGCTGGCGCTCGACGACCCGGCGGTCTCCGCCGCGTTCGTGCGGCGCTTCCAGGGGGCCGTCTTCGGCACGGCGGTCGCGATCACCCGCGACGCGGCGCTCGCCGAGGACGTCAGCCAGGAGGCCTTCGTGCGCGTCTGGCGGGCGGCCTCGGGGTATGACGCGCGCCGCGCCTCGGTCCTGACCTGGGTGCTGACCATCACCCGCAACACGGCGATCGACGCCGTCCGTGCCCGGCGCAGCACGCCCACCGACGACGAGCTCCTGGACCAGCTGGTGCAGGACACCACCGGCACGGTCCCGGACCTGCAGGAGGGCGCGGTGCACCGGCTCGAGACCGAGGCGGCGCTGCGCCGGCTGAGGAGCATCTCGCCGGAGCAGGCCCGTGCCGTGGTGCTCGCGGTCCTCGGCGGGTGCACGGCGGCGCAGGTGGGGGAGCGCGAGGGGATCCCGCTGGGCACCGCCAAGACGCGCATCCGCACCGGGCTGCGCCGGCTGCGCGCGGAGCTGGAGGAGAGCGGGGCGGAGCATGGGTGAGCCGCTGCGCCCCGGCGGGGCGCACCCCGGGCCGGACCTGCTGCTCGACCTGACGCTCGGGCAGGCGGGGGCGGCCGAGCGTGCCGACGCCACCGCGCACCTGGCGCGCTGCGGCGCCTGCCGCGTCGAACACGACGAGCTGGCCTCGGGCGTCGACCTGGTGCTGCCGGCCGTGCCGCGCAGCGCGCCGCCGCCCGGGTTCGAGGGGCGGGTCCTGGACCGGCTCTCCGCGGAGCGCGCCGGGGGACCGGGCGCGGCCCCGCCCGGC
>QEUR01000243.1 GCA_003577095.1 Acidobacteriota bacterium | reverse complement strand
CGCCTGCCCAGCTCGACGAGCCGGTCGCGCGAGCGCGCCTCGGGGCCGGACTCCAGCGCGGCCCGACGGGCCTGCGCGTCGGCGTGGGCGTGCTCGGCCGCCGAGATCGCCCGGTCCGCGACGCCGAGCTGCTCACCGACCTCGTCCAGCTCCCGCTCGCTGGCGCGCACGCGGCGTCTCGCGCTGGTGACGGCGGTGGCTGCGTCGAGCGCGGCGCGGCTCCGGGCGGAGACGATCGACCGTGCGTAGCCGGCGTACGTGCCCAGGAAGTCCGTCAGTGCCAGCGCCGCCCGCTCGCGGCGGTCCAGGTCCTCGCCGAACGCCTCGAGCTCGTCGAAGGTTGCCCCGGCCTCGGAGACCGTCGTCGAGTCGAGCACGGGCAGCGCGTTGACCAGCTGCTCGGCCAGCCGACGCGGGTCGATGTCTTCGCCGACCTGCGGCTGGCGCAGCCAGTAGATGAGGCGCAGGAGCGAGTCGTACTGCTCCAGGGGGAGCCCGAACAGGAGCCGGCCCACGTGCTCGCGGTAGCGCCGGGAGCTGTCGAACACCTGCCCGTGGCCGTCCTCGTCCCCCTCGAGCACGGCGGTCAGCGCGGCCTGGCCGAGGGGTCCTGCCGCGTCGTCCAGCTGCAGGTCCTCGCCGACCCGTCGCGAGGAGGTGAAGAACCAGGACGTGGCCCGCTTGGCCGAGGCGGTGGCCCGCATCCCCACGCCGCAGGTCACGGTCTCCGGCTCGCCCTGCTCGCTGGTGCGGGTGAACTCCAGCCACACGTAGCCGGTGCGAGCCTGCCCCTCGTAGCCGTCCAGCAGCAGCCACACCAGGCTGGTGTGGTGACGACCCGAGGCGGTCAGCCGGGAGGCGTCGCCGTCGATGACGAACGGCATCAGCATCTCCATGGTCTTGGACTTGCCGGCGCCGTTGGACCCGCGCAGCAGCAGCCGTCCGTCGGCGAAGTCGAAGACCTGCTCGTCGTACTGCCACACGTTGAGCACCCCGGCCCTGCTGATCCGGTAGCGGTCCTGGACCTCCGTCATCGCACCCTCACTCCTCGTCACCGGACTCGTCGAACAGGGAGCGCTCGCCGGAGGTCCGCGCCTCGGCCAGCGTCACGTTGGGGGCGTAGCGGGTCGCCGCCGCGTGGACGAGCAGCTCGGACCCCTCGCGGCGCACCAGCCCGAAGCGCACCAGCACGTCGAGCGCGTCGCGCACCGCTCCCTCCGGGTCGTCCCGCTGGTCGCGGCGCAGCCGGTCGACCCAGCGACCGTGCACCTCGAGCGCCAGGTCCTGGGCGGTCGACGCAGGTATGCCGCACCACGCCCCGTCGGGTGCGCCGGAGGCCGCGCGGTCCGCCAGGCGCTCCAGCACGAGCAGCGCGAGCTGGCGCGTCTTGTCCGCGCCCGGGAAGGACTCGTCGGTGAACCCGTCCTCGGGGTCGACGAGGACGGCGCCCTCTGCGCGGAGCTCCAGCTGCAGGCCGAAGCGCGAGTCGTACCAGTCGCGCTCGCGGTTGCGGTTGCGCCGCCACCACTCGGCGTGCTCCTCGGGCAGGTCCTCGACCGTGAGCAGCGGCGACTCCAGCAACCTGCGCCGCGTCGCGTGGCGGGCGCCGCCGACCGCCGCGGGCAGGGCGGCGAGCTCGAGCACCTGGGTGGGACCGGTCACGGCGGACAGCGGTGCGCTGACCAGCTGGCCGAGCAGGTCACGGCGGACGTCCAGGAGGGACTGGGTGCGCTGGTCGACCCAGTGCTCCAGGTCGCCGTCACGCTCCCGCAGCACCCCGAGACCGACGAGCACCAGCAGGGCGGCGTGCAGCGCGCGGCGGTCGGCGACCCCGTCGAGGTCGACCTCGACCCCGGCGTCGACCGCGGCCGAGCGCACCTGCTGCACGAGCTCGTCGACGAGCAGCTGGCTGCGGGCCCGGGTGAGGGCGGCGAGGGTCAGGCACAGGAACGCGTAGGCCCGCGGCGTGAACGGCGCACCGCTCCGGCGGCGCAGCGGCCGGCTCGGGTCGTCGCCCAGACCCGCCTTGTACAGCCGTGCCGAGGTGGGGTCCACCTGGAGGCGGTAACCGAGGCCCTCGGCGAACAGCCTGGTCAGCTCGGTCTGGTGGCGGCGCACGAGCCGGAAGTCGTCACCGTCGGGGCCGTCCGCGGTGAGCAGCGGGCGCAGCATGAGCGCCCGTGCCGCGCGCTGACGCTCGGCCGCGTCCTGCGGGTCGACGGCCGAGCTGCCGGTCCCGTCGCGACGGGGGGTCGCGGTCGTCATCCGGTCGCCTCCGAGGAGGGGATGTGCCGGGCCTCCAGGCGGACCTCGAGGCGGCGTCCGACCAGGGTGAGCCGCCCGGACGGGCTGGCGACCACGGTCGAGACGCCCTCCCCGGCATGGACGACCAGCTGGGCTGCCGCCCCCGGGATCTCGGCGGCCGGCGTCCCGGTGCCGTCGACGCCGGCGGCGAGCGCAGCGGCATACAGGTCGAGCAGGACCTCGCGGGCGGGGTCGCTGACGCGCACCCGGTCGAGGTGACCGGGATGGTCGAGGATCTCGGCGACGGCCGCGGCTCTGGCCCTCTCGGCCTCGGCGCGCTCGGCGACCCGGGCGGCCTTGACCGCGGCGAAGTCCTCCCGCTGCGCGCTGCGGCCGGTGACCGTGCGCTTGCCCTGGCTGCGCAGCATGACCGGGACCTCGGCCCGCGGCGCGCGCCACCACGAGGTCGTGGGCGGCAGGCCACGCTCGGGGTCGTCGGCGACGAAGCCGAGGTGCCGGGACCCGTAGAGCCCGAACACACCTGCCCACAGCGCGTGGGCCGTGTCGTCGTCGGAGGTGTCGAACCAGCCGGCGAGCCGGACGAGGTCGGCGTACCGACCGTGCTCCCGGTCGGTGGAGGAGGCGATCCGGCGCAGGTTGGTCAGCAACGAGCGCATCGCGGCGGTCGCGAGGTGGCGCACCCCGTCCGCGTCGCTGGCGCGGGTGCCGTCGCCGGCGAACCACGCGCGCAGGCTGCGCCAGTCCTCGGCCTGCAACCCCGCGGACCGCCGGGCCTGGCGACCCTGGAGGTCGAGCAGCCGCTCGCCGGAGTTGGCGCGCGCCAGCAGCGCGGGGACGACCGGCTCGATGCGCTCCACGACGTCGGCCAGCTGGGGCATGTGGCGGGAGATCTCGTCGACGAAGCGCTGCAGGTAGTCGATCAGGGCGGTCTTGAACAGCTGGAACTCGGCCCGGTCCAGGTCGAAGCGCGACAGCACCTGGGTGAGGTAGGTGTAGAACTCGCGGGTGCTGCGGACCAGCTCGTCGAACTGGGTGAAGACGGTGGTGATGGCGCGTGCGAGCTCGTCGGGGTCGACGGCGTCCAGCTGCCGCGCATCCACCTCGACCAGGTCGGTGAGCCCGGCGAGGATGCCGCCGAGCATCTGGCTGGACACCTCGCGCGCCGACTCGGTATGGCCGAGCAGCTCCTCGACCTGGCGGTGCACCAGCTCGCCGCGCTGGGTCAGCTGGTAGCGGGCGCGGTTGCGCAGGTAGTCGGCCAGGGTCCTGGCCTCGGCCTCGCGGGGGCTGCGGGCCAGGTTCCCGTGCTCGACCAGGTAGCTGAGCCGGTCGTCGACGGTGTCGAGCTCCAGCTCGATGCCCTGCTCGACGAGGCGCGCCTGGACCTCGGCGGCGCCCTGGTCGGACATCAGCCCGGACAGGCCGCCGGTGAAGATCCGCATGATCGCGACGTACTGGACCGCCTCGTCGTTGACGGCGTAGCGCAGCGCCTCGAGCCGGTGGCGGTCCACCGGCGTCGAGCGTGCTGCGGGCCCGTGCTGCGTCACGGGCATCAGCGTAGGCAGTGCCCCCGACAGGCCTGCCGGGGGCCGGTCAGCGTCGCAGGCTGTCGGGGTTGATCTGCGAGCGGAGCGCCACGCCGTACTCGTGCTGGCCGTCGACGGTGGGGTGGAAGGGCACCGGTGCCAGGACACCGAAGAGGTATGCCTCAGGAGAGTTCACGCCGTGCCCCTCGAAGCGCTGGGTCACGTCGACGAACTGGAAGCCGTGCGCCTCGGCGACCTCGCGGATGGTGACGTTGAGCACGTCGGCGGCGCCGTTCATCAGCTGCTGCTCGGCCACCGTCGCCTCGAGCGCGATCGTCGGGCTGAACGGCACGACGTAGGAGCCGTACTCCGGCGAGAAGAGCCGTGGGTAGCCGGTGACGACCACGTGGGCCTCCGGTGCAGCGGCGCGCACCTGCGCGTAGGCCCCGTCCAGCAGGCCGGGCAGCCCGGCCGTGATCGCCTGCTTCACCTGTTCGACGGCACCGGCGCACGCCTGGTCCGGTTGCACCAGGCAGGCCAGGACCACCTGTCCCCACCCGATGTCGTTGCCGCCGATCGAGATCGTGACGAGGTCCGTGTCGGCGTCGAGCGCTCCCAGCTGGCCCATCATCGAGGGGACGGTCGCGCCCGGGACGGCGGCGAGGTCGTCCAGGGCGATCCTCATCCTGCCGTCGAGCACGTCGGGGTAGGCCTGGGAGGCGCCGACACCGTCGCCGGCGGCGAAGGAGTCACCCAGCGCGTCGTAGGTGAACGACGGCGGTGCGGCGCCGGCCGGGAGGAGGCTCCCGACGGAGAGCGCGAACGCGGAGAGCGCGACGGCTGCGAGCCGGGTCCTGCGTGCTGCACGAGTGTCCATGTCCGGACGTTAGTGCAGGTCGTGCCGGGCGTAAAGGGTCCGGCGGCTACTCTTGACCCTCGCGCGCCCGTGGTGGAACTGGTAGACACGCAGGATTTAGGTTCCTGTGCCTCGCGGTGTGCGGGTTCGAGTCCCGCCGGGCGCACCCGCTGCCCTTCCGCCGGTCAGACCGAGCTTGCCCAGGACCCGGTTGACATGCGTCTTGACCGTGGCGGGGGAGACGACGAGCTCCTCCTGGATCTGCCCGTTCGACAGGCCGTGCGCCATCAGCCGCAGGACGTCCAGCTCGCGCGGGGTGAGCCGACCCAGCTCCGGGGGCGGGCCGTCGTGCGGCGCCGGGCCCCGGACGTGCTCCTCGATCAGGCGACGGGTCACCGAGGGGGCCAGCAGGGACTCGCCGGCGGCGACCGTGGCGATGCCCTCGACGAGCCGGTCCGGCGGCGTGGTCTTGAGCAGGAAGCCCGCCGCGCCGGCGCGCAGCGCGCCGTAGACGTAGGAGTCCAGGTCGAAGGTGGTGAGCACCAGCACCCTGGTGGGCGACCCCAGGCGGGCGAGCTCCGCGGTCGCGGCGACGCCGTCGAGCACCGGCATGCGGATGTCCATCAGGCACACGTCCGGGACGGTCCTGCGCACCACGTCCACCGCCTGCCGGCCGTCGGCCGCGGTGCCCACCACGCGCAGGCTCCGGGCGGTGAGCACCATCTCCAGCCCTGAGCGGACGAGGTCCTGATCGTCGGCCACGACGACCCGCAGGGTGCCCGGTGCGTCGTTCACGGCACGACCGGCAGGTGCACGTCGAGCTCGAACCGGCCGTCGTGGACGCCGCGCTCCAGGGTGCCTCCCAGCAGGTGCACCCGCTCCGCGAGCCCGAGCAGCCCCAGCCCCGCCCCGACGCTCTCCGGGCCGACCCCGTCGGCGGCGTTGCTCGCGCTGATGCCGATCCGGCCCGGCTCGGCGGCGACGCGGAGCGTGGCCCTGCGGTCGGGGGCGTAGCGCAGCGCGTTGGTCAGCGCCTCCTGCACCACCCGGTATGCCGAGACGTCCGTCCCTGCCGACAGCGCCGGGAGGTCGTCGGGCAGGGTGAGGTCGACGTC
>QEUR01000242.1 GCA_003577095.1 Acidobacteriota bacterium | reverse complement strand
CTGCGCGTGGGCGACGAGGTGCGGCCGGGCTGAACCAGGCGGCGGCGGGTCAGCCGGCGCGTCCGTCCGGACCGTCCTCCGCCGTGCCCAGGCCGGTGCCCGCGTCGAGGCCGCGGCGGCCGGCGACCAGCTCGCGCAGGCGGCGGGCCCCGGCGCGCAGCACCGGCGCCAAAGGTCTGGGCGGCACGTCCGGGTAGCCCCCGAGCTCGAGCCCGGCCTGCCGCTCGAAGAAGCTGCGCGCCGCCCGGTCGCCGGTGCGCAGCCACGACCAGCCCATCGAGGCGACGTAGAGCGGCAGGAAGGGCAGCCCCCAGCAGTAGGCCCACTGCCGGCTGTGGACCAGCTCGTGGCGGAGCAGGTTCGGGCGCCGGGCGACAAGCAGGTCGAGGTCGTGCCGGCTGACGACCACGTCGCCCACGGTGAAGGCCCCGGCCACCGGGAAGGACCAGCGGTAGTGGTCGGCCAGGAAGCAGCGCTCGGGTCCCCGGCGCACGCGGCAGCCGCCCGCCAGGGCGATCCCGAGGCCGAGGGGGGTGGACAGGTTCACCCAGTTGAGGACGTTGCGCAGGCGCACGTCGGGGCCCACCGGCAGCGCCCCCGGCAGCAGCGCGGCGGGGACGGGCACCGGCGAGGTGGCGCGCAGCGGCGGCCGGACCCCGGCCACTAGGCGTACCGGGCCTGCGCGCGGGCGCGCGCCTTGGCCGCCTCCACCTCCCGGTCCTTGGGCGGGGCGGTGGTGACCAGGCTGTCCAGCAGGTCGCGCGTCGCGGCCGCCACCCGGTCCACGGCGAGCGCGTAGGCGGCCTCGTTGGCCTTCGACGGTCTGGTGGCGCCGCCGACCTTGCGGACGTACTGCAGGGCGGCG
The DNA here is from genome assembly GCA_003577095.1 of Acidobacteriota bacterium. Classification (GTDB taxonomy): domain Bacteria; phylum Actinomycetota; class Actinomycetes; order Actinomycetales; family Dermatophilaceae; genus Ornithinicoccus. The sequence goes on along the minus strand of QEUR01000242.1, from coordinate 4,389 downwards.
GCCTCGATCTCCTCGCCGGTGGCGGGCGGCTCGAAGTTGTTGAGCGGGCGGATGTTGCGGCACATGGCTCAACCCTGCCACGGGCGCCCGGGTAGTGTCGGCTCCCATGGGACGGACAGCGGGCACGAGCGGCGACGCCTCCCCCTCCGGGCCGCTGGTGGCGGCGGCGGCGCTGGCCGAGGAGCTGGCCGGGGACGACGCGCCGACCCTCGTCGACGTGCGCTGGGCGCTCGGCGCCGGCGCGGAGGCCAACCACGCGGCATACCTCGACGGGCACCTGCCCGGGGCCGCCTTCCTCGACCTGGAGAGCGTGCTCTCCGGCCCGGTCGCCGACTCCCGCGAGGGCGGGCGGCACCCGATGCCGGCCCCGGAGCGCGTCCGGGAGGGCCTGCGCGCCGCCGGCGTGCGGCAGGGGCGCCCGGTCGTCTTCTACGACGCGCGGACCTCGGTCGGGGCCGCCCGCGCCTGGTGGGTGGCGAGCTACTACGGCGTGCCCGCCAGGGTGCTCGACGGCGGCCTGGCCGCCTGGGAGCGCGCGGGCCTGCCCGTCGAGACCGGGGAGGCCGAGGTGGTTCCCGGCGACGTGGATCTCTCACCCGGCGGCCGAGAGCTGCTCGACGCCGAGGACGTGCGGCGGTGGCTCGAGGGCGGCGGCCAGTTGCTCGACGCCCGGCCGGCCGACCGCTTCCGCGGCGAGAACGAGGTCGTGGACCCGGTCGCCGGGCACATCCCCGGCGCCCGCAGCGTGCCCTCGACGGAGCTGCTGGACGACCACGGGACGTTCCTTCCCGCGGAGGCGGTGGCGGCCCGGCTCTCGCAGGCCGGGGCTGACCCCACGACCCGGTCGGCGGTCTACTGCGGGTCCGGCGTGACCGCGGCCCACGTGGCACTCGCGCTCGAGGCGCGCGGCCTGGGTGCACCGGCCGTCTACGTGGGCAGCTGGAGCGACTGGGTCAGCGACCCCGACCGGCCGGTCGCCACCGGGCCGGCCTGAGGCTCAGCCCCGGGCGAAGCGCTCGACCAGCTCCCTGCCGAAGGCGGGCAGGTCGCCCGGGTTGCGGCTGCTCACCAGCCAGTCGTCGACGACGACCTCCTGGTCCACCCACGTCGCCCCGGCGTTGCGCAGGTCGGTCTGCAGGGAGGGGTATGAGGTCATCGTGCGTCCGCGCACCGCGTCGGCCTCGGTGAGGATCCAGGCGCCGTGGCAGATCACCGCCACCGGCTTGCCGGCGTCGACGACGCCCTTGGTGAGGGCGACGGCGTCCCGGTCCATCCGGATCTTGTCGGCGTTGGCGGTGCCGCCGGGCAGCACGAGGCCGTCGTAGTCCTCGGCCGAGGCGCCGGAGGCCGTCACGTCGACCTGCTGGACGTGCCCCTTCTTGCCCTCCACCGAGCCGTCCTTCGGGGACACCAGGTGCGGCGTGCCGCCAGCCTCCACGACCGCCTCCCAGGGGCTCGTGAGCTCGCTGTCCTCGAAGCCGTCGGTCACCAGGAAGGCGATGTTCCTGCCGTCCAGCCGTGCCATGTGCTCCCTCCTCGACGATGGTCGTGTCCGGTCCACGACCACGGTAACCAGGCGTCGGGGCTGGCGCAGCCTGGGATGGGCCTCGTGCGCAGGAGGAGCGTCAGCCGCCGTCGGAGACGTCCGGCTCGGCGCTGCGCACGGCGGCCCGCTGGGCGTCGTCCAGCTCCCGGGACTGCAGCCAGCCGTCGGGGAGCGCGACGATCCGCGCGGAGCCGGCCCGGCCGCGCTGGCCGTCCGCCCCCTCGCGGGGCCACGGCTGGTCCGGGTCGAGGCCGGCGATCAGCCGGTCGAGGTCGGCGAGCGTATGGACCAGCCCCAGCTGCTGGCGCACCTGGCCGCCGACCGGGAAGCCCTTGGTGTACCAGGCGATGTGCTTGCGGATGTCGCGGCAGCCCTTGGCCTCGTCGCGGTGGAACTCCACGAGCAGCTCGGCGTGGCGGCGCAGCACCCGGCAGACCTCGCCCAGGGTCGGCTCGACCCGCACCCGCGAGCCGGCGAAGGCGGCGGCCAGGTCGGTGAACAGCCAGGGCCGGCCCAGGCAGCCGCGACCGACGACCACCCCGTCGCACCCGGTCTGCTCGACCATCCGCACGGCGTCGTCGGCCGACCAGATGTCGCCGTTGCCGAGCACCGGGATGGTGGTGACCGCCGCCTTGAGCTCGGCGATCCGGCTCCAGTCGGCCTGCCCCGAGTAGGCCTGGGCCGCCGTGCGGGCGTGCAGCGCGACGGCGGCCGCGCCCTCCTCCTCGGCGATCCGGCCGGCGTCCAGGAAGGTCTCGTGCTCCGCGTCGATCCCGACGCGCATCTTCACGGTGACGGGAAGTCCGCCGGCGGAGGCCTCGCGGACGGCGGCGCGGACGATGCCGCGGAAGAGGTCGGTCTTCCAGGGCAGGGCGGACCCGCCGCCCTTGCGGGTGACCTTGGGGACGGGGCAGCCGAAGTTGAGGTCGACGTGGTCGGCACGGTCCTCCTCGACGAGCATCCGCACCGCCGCCCCGACGGTCGCGGGGTCGACCCCGTAGAGCTGCACCGAGCGGGGCGTCTCGTCGGGGCCGTGCTCGATGAGCTTCATCGACACCGGGGTGCGCTCGACGAGGGCGCGGGAGGTGATCATCTCGCTGACGTAGAGCGCCGAGGAGCCGGAGGCCCCGCCCGCGGCCGCGCCCTCGGCGCCGTACTCGCGGCACAGCTGGCGGAAGGCCCGGTTGGTGATGCCGGCCATCGGCGCCAGCACGACCGGGGAGTCGATGGTGTGCGGGCCGATCTGCAGCGGCGGGAGGAGTGCGGTGGCGGTGCTCATGACCGCTCGATTGTCCCACCGCCGGGAGCCTGCCCCGAATCGTCGCGGTGCAGCGAGGCCCGCGCCTCCTCCAGCACGCACCGGGTGAGCACGTCGAGGATGCGCGAGGGCAGCCGCCAGGCCAGCCAGTAGAGCGGCACGTCGTGGTGCGGCCGGCGCGCGACCGGGACCAGCGCGCCGGAGTCGAGGTCGTCCTGCGCCCAGTCCAGCGGCAGCATGCCCCACCCCATGCCCAGGCGCACCGCGTCGGCGAACTCCCGGCTGGAGGCGATGAAGGTGGCCGGTGGGTCGATCTCCCGCCGCACCCACCGCCGCGCCACCCGGTGCTGCATCGTGTCCTTGCGGTCGAAGCGCACCATCGGCGTCCGGTCGAGGTCGGCGGCCCTGGCGCCGCGGGGCAGCCACCGGTCCCGGAACGCCGGGGTGCACACGGCGACGTAGCGCAGCGAGCCCAGCGGCGTGATCCGGCAGCCGCCGACGGGTGAGGGGTCGGCGGTCACGGCGGCGAGCGCGGCGCCGGAGCGGACGAGCCCCGAGGCGTGCTCCTCGTCCTCGCGGACCAGGTCCAGGCTCACCCCGAGCTCGTCCTGGGCGCGGGCGAGCGCGGGCAGGATCCAGGTGGCCAGGGAGTCGGCGCTGACCACCACGGGCACCTGCGGGGATGCCGTGGCGTCGGCCTCGGGGACGAGCTCGGCGAGCGCGTCGTGGACGAGGAGGTCCCAGTGGCCGGACAGCCGGAGCAGCACCTCGCCGGCGTGCGTGGGGGTGACCGGCTTGGTACGGCCGACCACCACCTGGCCGACCGCGCGCTCCAGCGCCCGGATCCGCTGCGAGACCGCGGAGGGCGTGACGTGCAGGCGGGCGGCGGCGCGCTCGAAGGTCCGCTCGCGCACGACGGCGGTGAGGGTGGTCAGCGCGACCGGGTCCAGGCTCATGCAACCAGGCTAATGGTTCTGAAGAATCTTTCATGATTCTGACTCGTGTTCGCGGCGCTGCGGCGGCTACCGTCACCCTCGTGACCCCCCTCGTCCAGCTCCTCACCGGCATGCTCACGACGCCGTCCTGATCGGGCTGGCGGTCCTCGGCGTGGGGGCGGTCGCGGAGGCCTGGCCGGGCTTCCTGACCTTCGCCCGCTGGGGCGGCGGGCTGTTCGTCATCGGCTACGGCCTGAGCGCGGCCTGGCGCGCCCTCCACCCCGGCGAGTCCCTGGACGCGGCGTCGGCCGCAGGCCGCGGCGGCTCGGTGGCCGCCGCGCTGGGCACCATGGCCGCCCTCACGCTGCTCAACCCGCACGTCTACCTCGACGTGACGATGCTCGGCACGATCGCCAACGGGCACGGGCAGGGCGGGCGCTGGTGGTTCTACGCCGGTGCCGTGACCGCCAGCGCGGTGTGGTTCTCGGTGCTGGGGCTCGGCTCGCGCCGGCTGGCGCCGTTCTTCTCCCGGCCGCGCTCCTGGCAGGTGCTGGACGGGCTGATCGCGCTCGTCATGGGGACGATCGGCGTGGGCCTGCTGCTCGGCGGGTAGGCGCGGGCGGCGTCCGACCCGGGGTACCGTCCGGGGC
>QEUR01000241.1 GCA_003577095.1 Acidobacteriota bacterium | reverse complement strand
GGAAGACGATCGTGTTCGTGGAGGTCAAGGCCCGCCGGGCGCGCCCCACGGGCGGCGACTGAGCCCGGACACGACTTCACGACGGTCGTCGCCCGGACTGGCGGGCATGTCCGCCGTGCCCGAGGACGACCGTCGTGGAGTCACCCTGTGTCAGACCTACTCGTCGCTCCGCGACACCACCTCCTGCCTCTTGACCGGCGTGGGCGGCAGCGGCTTGGCCTTCTGGCGCTGCACCGCCTGCGCCCGGGCGTCGAGGGCGTCGCTGCCCGCGTCCGCGGCGGCCTTGTCGGGCAGCGGCGGGAGCGGCTTGAGCTTCTGCACCTGCGCCGGCGTGAGGCTCTGGCCCGCCGGGTCACCGCCCGTGGCCGGGCCCGGACCGCCCGGCACCACCGCGTCGGGCGGGCTGGACGGGGCCGCGCCGGCGCCGCCGCCGTCGGTCGCCGAGCCCTTGCGGACGGTCTGCTGCGTCTTGGCCAAGATGAAGCCCAGCTTCACGGTCCCGGTGGAGATGTTGACCTCGACCAGCGGCCCGCATCAGACCGTCCCTGCCGCCGTACGCGGCGGCCGTCTACGAGGACGCCGTCGACGACTTCGAGGCGGTGCTGCCCTCCCGGCCGGAGATCGCCTCCGACCTCGCCTGGGGCCAGCGGCTCGGCCCGGTGGAGGCGGTGGACGCCGCCCTGGGCTACGCCGCCGAGGTGCGGCGCTCCGGCCTGACGGTGCCGGGCGGCATACCGGACCTGACGGCGAGCGAGCACCCGGTGGCCGCCCGACCCGAGCACACCGCCGAGCTGACCGAGCGCGAGCGCGACGTGCTCGAGCTGCTGGCCGCCGGGGGGACCAACCGGGAGATCTCCGAGCAGCTGGGGATCAGCGCCAAGACCGTGATGCACCACACCTCGGCGATCTACCGCAAGCTCGCGGTGCGCGGGCGCGCCGAGGCGGTGGCCAGCTATCTGCGCAGCCCTGCCGCGGCCCCCGACGCCGGCCCGGTGCTGCACCTGGTCCGCGGCGAGAGCGGCTGACCCCACCCCACCCCCTCGACCGGCGACACGGACGGCACGCCCGATCGGCCGTCCGTGTGGCAAGTGCGCGGCAAGTGACCTCGCCGATCATGCGCTTGGGAGCGCCCGTCCCGGGCGACTCCCTGTCCGTGACGGAAAGAAGATGCTCATGATCTCGTCGTTGCACTCACCTCGGCGCGCGCGCCGGATCCTCATGCCGGTCGCAGGTGCCGCCGCGCTCGTCGCGGCTCTCGTCGCCGTGCCCGGAGCCGCGTCCGCGGACCCCGACTACACGGTTGTCGCAACCGGCCTGAACAACCCCCGCCACCTCTCGGTCGGCCCCGGCAACGCGCTGTTCGTCGCCGAGGCGGGCGCAGGCGGCGACGGTCCGTGCATGGTCGGCGCCGAGGGGGCGCCGGTCTGCTTCGGCCTGTCCGGCTCGGTCACTCGCGTCGACGTCAAGAACGGCACCCAGGAGCGCGTCCTGACCGGGCTGCCCTCGCTGGGCGGCGTCGAGACGTCCGAGAGCCCGGCGGGCGCTCAGGCCACCGGTCCGCAGGACGTCGTCACGCAGGGCGCCAAGCGACTCGTGTTCACGATCGGGCTCGGCAACGACCCGGCGGTCCGCGACACCCACCCCGAACTTGCGGACATGGGGACGCTGCGGTCGGCGACGATCGGTTCCTCGCAGACGAGTCTGATCGCCGACATCGCCCAGCACGAGGTCGACTTCAACGTCGTCGACACCGTCGACAGCAACCCGGACGGCTTCACCTCGCTCGGCTCGGGCTGGGCCGTCGCCGACGCAGGGGGTAACACGCTGGTCCAGGTCTCCAAGCAGGGCGAGATGGACACCATCGCTGCCTTCCAGGACCAACTCGTGCTCGCACCACCCTTCCTGGAGCTCCCGCCGGGGACGCAGATCCCCTACCAGGCGGTGCCGACCTCGGCCGTCTCCGGTCCCGGCGGGGCTCTCTACGTCAGCCAGCTCACCGGATTCCCGTTCACCAAGGGTGCGGCGAACATCTACAAGGTCGACAAGAACGGCGACACGACCGTCTACGCCAGCGGCCTGACGAACGTCACCGACCTGGCCTTCGGTCCCGGCAACGTCCTGTACGCGGTGCAGATCTCGACCGAGGGCCTGCTCGGCGGGCCGATCGGATCCGTCGTGGCGATCCCGGCCGGCGGAGGCACCCCGACCGTGGTCGAGGCCGGCCTCTTCGCGCCGTACGGCATCGCGATCCAGGGCACGACGGCATACGTCACGACCGGCAGCGTCGCCCCCGGCATCGGGCAGGTCATCGCCATCCCGCTGCACTGACCCCGTCGGGCGCCCGTGCCGACCGTGTCGCCGGTCGAGCCCGTACCGACCGTGTCGCCGGTCGAGCCCGTACCGAGCGTGTCGCCGGTCGTCGTAAGGGGACGACCGGCGACACGCTGGGTCCGGGTCAGACGGGGCGGGCCATCTCCAGGTCGCGCACGCCGGGCTGGCGCGGGTGCGGCAGCCAGTGCCCGGTCAGCACGTAGCCGTGCCGCTCGTAGACCCGCCGCGCGGCCAGGTTGGTCTCGGTCACCTGGAGCACCAGACGCCTCGCGCCGAGCTCGTCCCGGGCCATCGCCCGCGCGGCGTCGAGCAGCACGTCGACGACACCGCGACCGCGCGCCTCGGGTATGACGTACACCGCCAGGACGAGCGCGTCACCGGCGCCCGGCAGGAGCCCGACGTGCGGGGGCACCTCCGGGGTGAGGACGGTCAGCGTCCCCAGCGGCCGCCCGTCGGCGGCGCGCGCCTGGAGGGTCCGGTCGTCGCAGGAGCGGCGCCACTCCTCCTCGGTGCGCTCCTCGACGTCGGCGAGCGTGGTCCAGAAGGCGTCGGGGGCATCGGTGAGCATGCCGATCCGCAGGTCGGCGTAGCTGCGCCAGTCGTCCGGGGTGAGTCGGACGACGCGCATGCCCTCCAGCGGGCCGGAGCTCCTGCCCACCGGTGCGCGCCCGACCTCAGTCCAGGTAGTCGCGCAGCACCTGCGAGCGCGAGGGGTGGCGCAGCTTGCTCATCGTCTTGGACTCGATCTGGCGGATCCGCTCGCGGGTCACGCCGTAGACCTTGCCGATCTCGTCCAGCGTCTTGGGCTGGCCGTCGGAGAGGCCGAAGCGCATCGAGACCACGCCGGCCTCGCGCTCGGAGAGCGTGTCGAGCACCGAGTGCAGCTGCTCCTGCAGCAGGGTGAAGGACACGGCGTCGGCGGGCACGACCGCCTCGGAGTCCTCGATGAGGTCGCCGAACTCGCTGTCGCCGTCCTCGCCCAGCGGGGTGTGCAGGGAGATCGGCTCGCGGCCGTACTTCTGGACCTCGACGACCTTCTCGGGCGTCATGTCCAGCTCCTTGGCCAGCTCCTCCGGGGTGGGCTCGCGGCCCAGGTCCTGGAGCATCTGGCGCTGGACGCGGGCCAGCTTGTTGATGACCTCGACCATGTGCACCGGGATGCGGATGGTGCGGGCCTGGTCGGCCATCGCCCGGGTGATCGCCTGCCGGATCCACCAGGTGGCGTAGGTGGAGAACTTGTAGCCCTTGGTGTAGTCGAACTTCTCGACCGCGCGGATCAGGCCCAGGTTGCCCTCCTGGATCAGGTCCAGGAAGAGCATGCCGCGACCGGTGTAGCGCTTGGCGAGGCTGACCACGAGGCGCAGGTTGGCCTCGAGCAGGTGGTTCTTGGCGTTTTTGCCGTCCTGGGCGATCCACCACAGCTCGCGCTTGTGCTTGGCGTCGATCTTCTCGCCGGACTTCAGCTTCTCCTCGGCGAACAGGCCGGCCTCGATGCGCTTGGCCAGCTCGACCTCCTGCTCGGCGTTGAGGAGGGCGACCTTGCCGATCTGCTTCAGGTAGTCCTTGACCGGGTCGGCGGTGGCGCCGGCGGTCACGACCTGCTGCGCGGGCGCGTCGTCGTCGTCGGCCGACGAGAGCACGAAGCTGTCGTCGTCCTTGTCGGACTCCTTCTTGGCAGCCACCGGCTTGTCGGCGTCCTCGCCGTCCTCGTCCTCGGCCAGGTCGGCCTCGTCCGGGTCGACCTCGAGGTCCTCGTCCGGCTCCTCCGCGGTGTCGGCACCGGCCTTGGCGGCGGCGGTCTTGGTCGCGGCCGTCTTCTTCGCGGCGCGCTTGCGCGGGGCCGGCTTGTCGCCGGCGGCGGCACCGGCGGCGGCGCGCGTGGTGGTGGCCTTCCTGGGGGCGGCCTTGCGCGTCGTGCTGGTCTGCCCGGTGGCGTCTGCGTCTTTGGCGGCGGCGCTCTTGGTCGCCGTCGTCCTGGCTGCGGTGCTCTTGGTCGTGCCCTTGGCGGCGGTGCCCTTGGTGGCGCTCTTGGCAGCCGCGGCCTCGGACGTCGCGGACGACGTGGTCTTCTTCGCGGCGGTCTTGGCGGCGGCCTTCTTGGTGGCCGCCTTCTTGGTGGCGCGGCGGCGGGGCGTCGTGGCCTGGGAGGTGCCGTCGTCGCGGACCTCGATGGCCTGGTCGCTAAAGACGCGCAGCACCTTCTTCTGGGCGGCCGGCGTGGAGACCTCGGCCTCCTGCAGCGCCTCCCGCACCTGCGACATCGCCACGTGGCCGTCCTGCGTGCCCTGCGCCAGGAGAGACTTGAGGGCCTTGTGGTCGAAGGCGGGCGGAAGCTCGGTCGGGGCGGGCGTGCGGGTGGTCTTGGCGGTCACTGGAAGAACCAACTCATTTCTGGCGCGGTCGGGGCGGCGGCGGGGCAGGGAGGAGTCGTCGTGACGAGCCCGGGAGCGGGGGTGCACCCGGAGTCGAGGGCGGGTGACCCTGCCATTATAAAACGCGCACCCCCTCCGAGATATGCCCAGGCCGCCGGAGCTGATGAG
>QEUR01000240.1 GCA_003577095.1 Acidobacteriota bacterium | reverse complement strand
CGACGAGCAGCACCATCGCGGCGCCGGTGGCCAGCGCCGCGCGCGGCAGCCACGCCCCGGACAGCCGCACGCCGGCGACCATGACCATCACCACGACCAGCCCGAGCCACAGCTCGAAGACGTCGGCGAGGACCCGCAGCACGGTGAACCCGAAGGCCTGCTGGTAGACCGCCATCCGGAACAGCGCCGAGGCGACCACGACCAGCGTCAGCAGGCACAGCGCCCCGAGCACGACCCGCAGCAGCACCCGCTGCGCGGCCGTGGCCTGCGGGGCCTTGCGCACCGCGAGCGCGACCGTGACCAGGGTGAGGGCGGTGGCGACGGTGAGCTGCCCCATACCCTGGTGGACGTAGTCGGCGTAGCTCATCCCGGTGGTGCGCAGGACGAACTCGTGGCCGCCCCACATCGCGGAGGCCTGCGCGACCATGAAGACGACGAAGACGGCGAGCACGACTCCGACCGGCACCAGCCACTCCCAGGTGCGGGCGACCGGGCGGGCCTCGGGCAGCGCGAGGCGGTCCACGCGCGGCGGGTTGAGCGCGAGGTAGCACGCGGCGAGCACGACGCCGCCGACGAAGAACCACACGAACGCGCGCAGCACCAGGCTGTCCGCGAGGTGCACGTCGGGCAGCACCTGCCGCGCCCACGAGCCGAAGACCGCGTCGCCGGAGGCGAACAGCCCGCCGAAGACGACCAGCGCGACCAGCGAGATCGCCGCGGTGCGGACCACCGGCCACAGCACCGGGTGACGGCTGGCGGCCGAGAGCGTGCGCCCCAGCAGCGGCAGCCCGCGGATCCCGCTGAGCACCCACGCGACGCCGCCGGCGAGCACGGCCGTCAGCCGGCGCGCGTCGGTCAGCGCGGTCGTGACGAGGGCGGCCGCGGCGAGCACGGAGACGACCGCGACCCACTCGGCGGCGCGCAGCGCGACCATCGCGCACAGGCCCACGCACAGCGCCGCGGACAGCACGGTCCACGCCCGGCGCCGGTGCACCGAGAGGGTCAGCACGAGCAGGCCGGCGGCGAGCAGCACGAGCGCGGTGCCGATGCCGAGGTTGCGGTAGGGCAGCACCGCGGCGGCCAGCGCGCCCACGGCCACGGAGGCGGCCAGGGGCAGCGGCGCCGTGCGCAGCCGGTCGGCGCGCTCGGGCCACAGCCGACCGAACAGCGCGTCGACGACGGTGCCTCCCGGCAGGTCGTCGGTCGGCGGCAGCGACGGTGCGGGCTGGGCGGTGGTCACGGTGGTCTCCTTCGTCGGGGTATGGAGTGCCCGCTCCGGCCGGGCGTCGGGCCGGCTCGCGGGGCGGGTGTCGGGCGTGGTCGCGGGGCGGGGCGTCACGGGCAGGAGCGCCCGGACGCGGGCGCCGGGGCGGTCCCGGTCTGGCGGCAGCACCTCGAGGGTGCCGCCGTGCAGCTGGCAGACCCACGAGGCGATGGCCAGGCCGAGCCCGGTGCCGCCGCTGGCGTCGTCGCCGACGCCGTAGCGGGTCAGCACCCGCTCGGCCAGCTCGGGCGCGATGCCCGCGCCCTCGTCGGCCACCTCCAGCGACCAGCGGTCGTCGGAGACGAGCCCGGCCCGGACGCGCACGGTGCCGCCGGCCGGGCTGTGCCGCACGGCGTTGTCGAGCAGGTTGGCCACGACCTGGGCCAGCCGGGCCGGGTCGCCGGTGACGACGAGGTCGGCCGGCTCGACCTCGGTCTCCACGCGGACGCCGCGGCCGGTGCCCGTTCCGCCGGTTCCCCCGGCGCCGGTCCCCGCGCCGCCGGCCCCTCCGAGACCGGTCCCGTCGACGCCGGTCTCGGCGACCGCGGCGTCGAGGAGCACGCGCACGTCGACCTCGGCCAGCTGCAGCGGCACCGCTCCTCCGTCGACCCGGCTCACGTCCAGCAGGTCGCCGACGAGCGAGCTGAGCCGCTCGGACTGGGCCAGCGCGGACTGCAGCGCGGCGTCGTCGGGTCGCACGACGCCGTCGACGAGGTTCTCCAGGAGCGCGCGCTGCGCGGCGAGCGGGGTGCGCAGCTCGTGCGAGACGGTGGCCAGCAGCTGGCGGCGCTGCTGGTCGGCGTCGGCCAGGTCGCCGGCCATCCGGTTGAACGCCCGGCCCAGCGTGCCGACCTCGTCGGCCGAGGTGGCGGCCACCCGCACCGAGTAGTCCCCCGCCGCCATCCGCCCGGCCGCGCCGGTCATCTGCCGAAGCGGGGCGGTCATGCCGCGGGCGAAGAGCTGGGTGACGCCGAGCGCGGCGGCGAGCGTGACCGGCAGCGTGAGCCACGCCGGGACCCCTGCGCGGGCGCCGACCTGGAGGACGACGGCGGCGGCGAGGATGCTCAGCGCGACGAGCAGGCCGATCTTGACCTTGATCGAGGCGACGCCGTCGAGCGGCCGCGTGGTGCGGGCCACGGGCTTAGGCCTCCAGGGCGTAGCCGACGCCGTGCGCCGTCCGCACCCGGCCCGCGCCGATCTTGGCCCGCAGGGACTTGACGTGGCTGTCCAGGGTGCGCGTGCCGCGGGCGTCGGACCAGCCCCACACCTCGTCCATCAGCGCCTCGCGGGCGTGGACGGTGCCGGGCTGCTCGGCCAGCACCGCGAGCAGGTCGAACTCCAGCGGCGTCAGGTGCACCGCCTCCCCCGCGACGCTGACCCGGCGCGCCGCCCGGTCCACGACGAGGTCGCCTACGCGCAGCGCCGGCGGGGCCGTGGCCGCGAGGTCGGCGGCCCGGTCGACCCGCCGCAGCAGCGCCCGCACCCGCGCCACCACCTCGCGCATCCGGAACGGCTTGGTCACGTAGTCGTCCGCGCCCACGCCCAGCCCCACGAGCACGTCGGTCTCGTCGACGCGCGCGGTGAGCATGAGCACGGGGACCGGACGCTCGGACTGGACGCGGCGGCATACCTCGAGGCCGTCCATCCCCGGCAGCATGAGGTCGAGGACGACCAGGTCCGGCGCGTGCCGGGCGAAGGCCTCCAGCGCGCCGGGGCCGTCGAAGGCGCGCTCGACCCGGAAGCCCTCCGCCGTGAGCCGGTCGGTGAGCGCCTGGTTGATCGTCGCGTCGTCCTCGACGACCAGCAGGGTGCGGGCGGTGTCCTCGGTCATGGTTCGAGCCTAGGAGTGCGCGAGTGCCTTGGGTGGGTATGCCGTGTGGAGATCCTGTGAAGACCGTCCGGGGCCGTCTCGGGTCGCCGGGGCGTGCCCCCGGCCGTAGCGTTGCCGGATACCTGCAAGGAGGTGCCAGCCATGACCGAGCACGACCGCGGCCACGAGCCCGAGGCACAGCACGAGGTGGAGCACGAGGTGGAGCACGGGGAGGCCCAGGAGGCGCGGCGCGGGCCGCGGCACGCGACCTACTCCGACGAGCAGACCAAGCCGGGCCGGGCCTTCCCCCTGCTCGCCCCCGTCGTCGTGGTGATCGTCGCGGGGATCATCCTGCTGCTCTTCGTGGTCCTCCCCGGGCGCTGAGGCCGGCGCCGCGGTTGCGGTGCCGGCGGGTCACCGGGATGCTGTGCAGTATCCCTGCCGTCGACGTCACGGAGAAGACGCCATGAGACCCCACCACGCCCGCACCCGTACCCGCACCCTGCTGAGCATCGCCGCGGCCGGCGCCGTCGCGCTGGTCCCGGTCGGGGCCGCCACCGGCGCGCCCGGCAACCCGGGAAGCCCGCGCTACACCGAGGGGGCGGCCGGGGCGGGTGACCCGTACTTCCCGCTGGCCGGCAACGGCGGCATCGACGTCGAGCACTACTCCCTCGACCTGCACTACACGCCGCCGGCCCCCGCGCCCGCGCCCCTCGAGGGCCAGCTGGACGCGACGGCGACGATCACGCTGACCGCCACCCAGGACCTGCGCTCGGTCAACCTGGACCTGCGCGGCCTCGAAGCGACCCGGGTGGTGGTGGACGGCAAGCCGATGCGCTTCCACCAGGAGGAGAACGAGCTGGTCGTGCACCCGCGGCCGATGCTCAAGGCCGGCCACACGGCGGAGGTGGTCGTCGACTACGGCGGCACCACCACGCGGCCGACGGACGTCGAGGGGGCGCTGTACGGGTGGGTGACGACCCGCGACGGGGCGATGGTCGCCAGCGAGCCGGACGGCGCCGCGACCTGGTTCCCGACGAGCGACCACCCCACCGACAAGGCCAGCTACGACTTCTCGATCACCGTGCCCGAGGGGCTCGTCGCGGTCGCCAACGGGCTGCTCGAGGGGTCGAGCACCAACGACGGGTGGACCACCTGGGAGTGGGACGCGCCCGACCCGATGGCCGCCTACCTGGCGACCGCCAGCGTCGGCAACTACGAGCTGACGCAGACGACGACGGCCGGCGGCCTGCCCATCATCGACGCGGTCGACGCGGACCTGTCGGCGCCCGCCCGGGCCACGACCGAGGCGAGCCTGGCCCTCGTGCCGGAGATGATCGAGTTCTTCGAGCCGATCCTGGGCGACTACCCGTTCGTGGCCTACGGGGCGATCGTCGACGACGACAGCGTCGGCTACGCCCTGGAGACGCAGACCCGCTCGATCTTCAGCCGCTCGGCCGGCGAGGGCACCACGGCGCACGAGCTGGTCCACCAGTGGATCGGCGACGACGTGAGCGTGCACCGCTGGGCCGACATCTGGCACAACGAGGGCTGGGCCACCTACGGCACCTGGCTGTGGAACGAGCACCGCGGCGGCACCACCGCCCAGGCCGCCTTCGACGCCGTGATGGCCAGGCCCGCCTCCAGCTCCTTCTGGGACGTCGTCATCGGCGACCCGGGGCCGATGAACCTGTTCGCCAGCGCCAACTACAACCGCTCGGCGGCGATGCTCTTCGCGCTGCGGGAGAAGATCGGCGACGAGGCCTTCCTGGAGATGACCATGCGCTGGACCCAGGACAACTC
>QEUR01000239.1 GCA_003577095.1 Acidobacteriota bacterium | reverse complement strand
GGGTGCGCAGCGGCTCCCACTCGTAGCTCGCGCGCAGCGGCATCGCCAGGTCCGCGCCGACGTCGAAGAGGTCGTTCTGGATGCGCGTGAGCACCTCCTGCACGTCCCTGGGGAGGTTGCCGCACGCCAGGGCGACGCCGATCACCGAGTTCGTCTCGTCGGTGTCCGCGTAGGCGACGAGGCGCGGGTCGTTCTTGGACGTCCTGCCCAGATCTCCGAGCGCCGTGGTGCCGTCGTCTCCGGTGCGGGTGTAGACGCGGGTGACGTTGACCATGCGGGCATCGTCCCACGGGCCGTGGAGGAGGGCGACAGCGGTGCCGTTCCAGACCCTTCTCGCGGGCGTCCTCGCAGGCCAGCGGGCCTGTCGGTGACGTCAGGTCACCAGCGTCGCCGCGGCCCGGCGCGGGTCGGCGCCGGCCTCGAGGACGCCGTTCGGGCTGAGCACCGCGCCGCCGACGCCACCGAAGTACATGACCTGCGGCGGGTGCTCGTGCCGGGCCAGGCCCGCGGCGTCGAGGCTCGCGGCGATCGTCTCGTCCTGCTCGTGCTCGATCAGGTCGCTGCCGTCAGGCAGGCGCCGGGGGTGCATCCGTGGCCGGTCGATCGCGGTCTGCAGGCCCTCGCCGTGCCGGGCCAGGTGCAGGACCACCTGAGCGAGCGCGGTGGTGATGCGGTCCGCCCCGGGAGTGCCGAGCGCCATGACCGTGCCGTCCGCGAGCCGGGCGGTGGTGGGCGACATGTTGGACGCCAGGCGGGTGCCGGGCCTCAGCGCGTGCAGCCCGAGCCGGTTGAGCTCCAGCTCGCCCAGGGCGTTGTTGGCCATCAGGCCCGTCCCGGCGATCGTCATGCCCGACCCGTAGCCGGCGGAGGCGGTGAGGGCGCACGCCATACCGTCGGAGTCGACGACCGAGACGTGCGCGGTGGAGGCCGACGTGGGCAGCCCGGTCGAGCCGATGCTCTGCAGGGTGTCGAGCAGCTCGGCACCCGCGGCGGCGAGGTCCTCGGCGGTGTCGATCCGGTCCAGCCGGACGTCGAGGACGTCCTTCATCACCTGGGCGGCGCGGGCCGGCGTGATGTCCTCCTCGACCGCGTGCAGCAGCCGCAGCATCGCCGTCAGCACCGGCCCGCCGATCGCCGGCGGCGGGTTGCACGCCAGGTCCCACGCGCCGAGCCGGCTGCGCAGCGCCGGGCGCACGACGGGGGTGTAGGCCGCCAGGTCGGTGGCCGAGAGCAGCCCGCCGCGGTCCCGCATGTCAGCGTCGATCGTGACCGCGACGTCGCCGGTGTAGACGCTCTGCCAGCCCTCGGAGCCGATCTGCTCCAGCGTCTCCGCCAGCAGCGGGTCCACGAGGAGGTGGCCGACCTCGGGGGCGGCGCCGTCGACGGTGAGCAGCCCGCGCGTCGCCGGGTCCCAGGACATGATCGTCCCGGCGACCAGGGCGAGGTAGGACTGCGAGGTCCGGCTCAGCGCGAAGCCGTGCCGGGTCACGTCCGCGGCGGGCTGGACCAGGGTGGCCCACGGCGCCGCGCCGAAGCGCTCGTGCGCCCAGCCCATCCCGGCCAACATGCCCGGGGTCGCGACCGAGCCGGGCCCGACGTAGGTCACCATCCCGCCGCCGTAGTCGGAGGCCGCCTCGATCAGCCCTGCCCCGAAGCGCTCGGGCGGCTGGCCGCGTCCGGGCATCTCGACGTTCCCGTCGACGACCACCGGCTCGGCGTCGACCGGCCAGACGTTGATGTAGCAGCCCGCCAGCGGGGCGACGACCCCCGGCTCGGTGACGGTGGAGACAATCGTCGCCGCGATCGCCGCGTCGACCGCGGTGCCTCCCTCGGAGAGCGCCTGCTCGGCGGCGCTGGTGGCGTGCGCGTTGGGTGCGGCGATGGCGGCTCGACGGACCATGGGGCCCATCCTGCCGCAGGAGGAGGGGCGGGTGCGGGCGCTACCCGCGCCGGGCCACCTGCTCCAGCACCGCCTGGAACGGCGGAGGCACCACGATCGAGACGCTCCCGTCCTCGTCGTGCTGGGTCAGCTGATGGTATGCGGTGCCGTCCGACCAGTAGACGTGCGGGCTCACCGGTCCCGCGGCGTCATAGGCGGCCAGGGCGAAGCTGACCATGCCCTCGACCGTCCCCAGCACCCGGGCGTCGCGCACGCAGTGCCAGCCCACCAGGTGCCGGCTGGGGACGCTGAGCAGCCAGCCCAGCTCGCCCGGAGGCTCGCCGGTGAGGCTGCCGGCCAGGTCGGGCATCAGCAGCGCCTTACCCGAGGTGTAGACCGACTCGTCGTCGAGCAGGTGGAAGTAGCCGCCGCCGCGGCACTCGATCCGCTCCGGCGCGTCCACCTGCAGCGCCTCCAGGTTGCGCAGCGCGTGAGCGCGCAGCGTGGTGCAGCCGCCGAGGCGATCGGCGTGCTCCCGCCCGTAGATCGCGACGGACTCCGGCAGGTCCAGGGCGAGCAGCTCGACCACGCCCGGCAGGAACTCACGGTGCGGGTAGTCGTCCAGCGCCGGCACCGAGGACTCGTCGAAGAGCCGCACGTAGGTCCGCCCCGCGGCCTCCTCGCGGGTCAGGCCTTCGAACGGGTCGGGCCCGGCCATCTCCGCCAGGATCCGGCGCACGTGGTCGTCCACGACGCCCGGCCAGGCGGCCGGGCCCCGCTCGTCCTCGTGGCAGGCGGTCGCCACGTTCCACAGGCCGTAGACCCCGCCGGAGTCGTCCACCGCCCGGTCGTCGTGCATCGTGACCTCGACACCCTGCTCGGCGAACGCCCGCCGGACGAGCGCGCGGACCTGGTCGGCCTGATTACTGCTCAGGAACGGCAGCGCGGCGTCGGGCCGCTCCTGCCGTCCGGCGAGCCTGCTGAAGAACCCCATGGGCGTACTCTGCCAGCAGGATCGGGGCTCCGCGCTCAGAACAGGCGCGACTCCGCGTCGTCCCGCCCGCGCAGCGCCTCGTAGTCGAGCGTCACGCAGCGGATGCCCCGGTCCGTGGCCAGCACCCGCGCCTGCGGCTTGATCACCTGGGCGGCGAAGACGCCGGTCACCGGCGCCAGGTGCGGGTCGCGGTTGAGCAGCTCCAGGTAGCGCGTCAGCTGCTCGACACCGTCGATCTCACCGCGGCGCTTGATCTCCACCGCGACCGTCGCGCCGTCGCCGTCCTTGCACAGGATGTCGACCGGGCCGATGGCGGTCATGTACTCCCGGCGCAGCAGCGTCCAGCCGTCGCCGAGGGTGCCGATGTGCTCGGCCAGCAGGGCCTGCAGCTGGGACTCGACGCCGTCCTTGACCAGACCGGGGTCGATGCCGAGGTCGTGGGAGCTGTCGGAGAGCACCTCGTGCAGGCGGATCCGCAGGAAGTCGTCGCGCTTGGCGTGCTGGACGAGCCAGACCGACCGGACGCCCTCCTGGACCTCCAGCTCGTCCGGCTCCAGCTCGGTCATCGAGCACGGCGGGGCCATCCAGTTCAGCGGCTTGTAGGAGCCGCCGTCGGAGTGGATGAGCACCGAGCCGTCGGCCTTGACCATGAGCAGCCGCGTGGCCAGGGGCAGGTGCGCCTCCAGGGCGCCCTGGTAGTCGACGGAGCAGCGGGCGATCACGACACGCACGCCGGTCACCTTAACCCGGGGCTCGGACCCGGACGGCCACCCCCGTCCCTGCGTGCGGACCTGCGCGCCGGTGACCCCGGGGGAGTCTGAGAGGATCGGGGCATGCGCGAGATCAGCACCGTCGGGGTCATCGGACTGGGCACCATGGGTGCCGGCATCGTCGAGGTCTTCGCGAGGGGAGGGCTGCAGGTCGTCGGCGTCGAGACGACGCCGGAGCTCGCCGACCGCGGCCGCTCCATCCTCCAGGCCTCCACCGACCGCGCGGTCGCCCGGGGCCGGCTGGACGAGGCGGGGCAGGCGCAGATCCTGGGCAGGGTGACGATCACCACCGAGCTGGGCGACCTGAAGGACTGCGACCTCGTCGTCGAGGCGGTCCCGGAGGTGCTCGAGCTCAAGCACCAGGTCTTCGGCAAGCTCGACGACATCGTCGACCGGGACGCCATCCTCGCCAGCAACACCTCGAGCCTGTCGATCACCCAGATCGCCGCGCCGACGAAGCACCCCGAGCGCGTCCTCGGCATGCACTTCTTCAACCCCGCACCGGTCCTCAAGCTCGTCGAGGTCATCACCACGCTGCGCACCGACGCGCAGGTGCGCGACGCCGTGGTCGCCGTCTCCGAGAGGCTCGGCAAGAAGCCCGTCGTCGTCGGCGACCGGGCCGGGTTCGTCGCCAACTACCTGCTCTTCGGCTACTTCACCTCGGCGCTGCGCATGCTCGAGCACGGGCACGTCTCCCGCGAGGACCTCGACACCGCGATGCGCGTCGGCGCCGGCCTGCCGATGGGGCCCTGCACGCTGATGGACCTGGTCGGCCTGGACGTCTGCGACCACATCGGCGACGTCATCTACGCGCACACGCGCTCGCAGATGCACGCGCCCAGCCCGATGCTCGGCCGGATGGTGACCTCCGGCCTGCTCGGGCGCAAGAGCGGCCGCGGCTTCTACACCTACGCCAAGCCGGGCAGCGGACAGGTCGTCGACGACGACCGCACGCCGCCGGCCGTCGAGCCGGGGGAGCCCGGCTCGGTCGGCGTGATCGGCACCGGCGACCTCGCCCGCGAGCTCGTGGACCGGCTCGAGGAGGGCGGGTATGCCGTGGTGCACGTCTCCGACGCCGGGGACTCCGAGGAGCTCGCCGCGCTCGCCGACGTGGACGTCGTCGTCGAGGCCCAGGACCTGGACACCGACGTCGACGACCTGGAGGACCTCGCCCTCGACGGCGCCGGCGACGGCGACGGCGACCTGGGCGACCTGCTGCCGGGCCGCGACCTGGACGACCT